>JAZRCQ010000198.1:0-2093 GCA_045659845.1 Eubacteriales bacterium | reverse complement strand
GTTGCCTGCGCCGCCGACACCGATAACCTTAATATTAACGCCACATTCCAGGCTATCATCGTGTTCAAAAGTCATGTTTTTTCCTCCCGAGCATTCGTGCAATCGACAATGTGACCGCCGATTTCCGTATTTTTATAGTATTCCTATAATATAATACTATTTTTTTTTAATTTTTGCAAGATGTTTTTCAATATTTTTTAGAAAATTTACATTTATTTTTTCAGAAAACGGCATTTTCGATCATTTCGGGAGGAAAATATCGAAAAAAATGCGGTTTGAATCAGTTTTTCAGCAGATCCTCTGCCGAGACGGGACGGTAGGTCGGCTTGGACAGATCGGAAACGTCCACCACGGCGCATCCGCCATCCTTACCGCTCAGAAGCGTCTCGACCATATCCAGCTTTTCCGCCAGATCGGAGGTTTTCCCCAGCACGATTCGGATCGTTCCCTCCCTCACAAAGGAAACGTGATATTTCTCTGCCACGTCCAAAAGGTTGACACGCCCGATCAGCGACTGTGCCTCCAGAAAGCCGATCAGCTCCGCGATGTAGCCCCGATCCACTGTGTCATCGTAAAAGGAGACCGGCTCACCAACGGTGACAGACGCCACCGCAGGCAACCGGATCTCCATGAGTCCAACATAGCTCTCTCTTTGCTCGGAGGTGGTCAGCACCCGAAGCTCGCGATCCAGCGAAAACCACCGATCCGCATATTGATAGCAAAGCAGCTCTCGCTCGGTGACCTCAACGGTTAGCTTTCCGGGAACGATCTTCAGCTTCACCCGAACGGGACAGGCCGTTTCGATCCTTCTTGCAACCTCCTGCCAATCCACGCCCAGCAGCTCATCACCGATCTGCACTCCCGAGGCCTCCAGGATCTCTTCCCTCGAGGTAACCGTGTTTCCAACCACCTCAATGGCGTTCACGCGAAGCATCGGCAGGACCAAAAGCATGATGCCAACCACAAGGATCATCCCCATCAGCACCACAATGCAGGCGCGCAAAAGCATCAGCTTGCGCCTCTGCCGCTTCAGCCATGCCGCTCTCTGCGGGCTTGCTCCTCTTCGCTCGGGCGTTGCCTTCTCGGAGGCAACGGTGCTTTTGCTTTCATCCATGATTTTCGTCCTCTTTTTCTTATTTTTTCGTCAGCCGAAGGATCTCATCCCAGATGAGTCGATTAGCATCCATCTCGTGAAACGTTGCGGCGCACTCTCCCATCAGCTTCAATCGCTCCCGATCTCCGAGAAGCTCTCGCAGGGCATTCTCCAGCACTCCGCTCTCCAGCTCCTTTTCCTCCACCAGAAGGGCGGCTCCGCCGTCGGCCAACGCCTTGGCATTATAAAACTGGTGATTGTCCGCCACGTTTGGCGAGGGAATGAGGATGGAGGGCTTCTTCATTCCGGCCAGCTCCGACAGCGTCATGGCACCCGCGCGACAGATCACCACGTCCGCCGCCGCCATGGCAACGGGCATATCGTAGATATAATCCGAAAGGCGGCAGTTTTCCTTTTGATCCAAGCCCCTTTCATGGAAGGCGCGGCGCATAGCCTCCGCATTCCGCAGACCTGCGGCATGGAGAAACACGATCTTCTCCGACGACAGCGAATCCATCACGGAAAGCATCGCGCCGTTGATCCGCTCCGCCCCGAGGCTACCGCCAAAGGAAAGCACAAACAGCCGATCTTCATCGATCTGCAACCGACGGCGAGCCTCCTCGCGGCTGAGCCTGCCAAAATCGCCTCGCAAAGGATTTCCCACGCGCACAACACGGTCGCCGCATGACAAAAGCTCCTTCGTTTTTTCAAAATTCACCCAGATCCGATCCACGCGCCGCTTCAGCTGCTTCACCGCCAGCCCCGGATGCGCGTTGGACTCGTGAAGTGCCGTCGGGATCCCGCGTCTGGCCGCCGCGGCCATGATGGGCCAGCAGGCATAGCCACCCGTGCCGATCACCACGTCGGGCTTGAAATCATCCAGGATCTCCGTGGTCTGCTTGGCATAGGGTGAGGTGAGCGCCAGCCACAGAGCCTTGATATTGGAGGGTGACAGGCTTCTCCTGATGCCCTGCGACCGAACGAACCGAAGCGGATATCC
>JAZRCQ010000197.1:0-1712 GCA_045659845.1 Eubacteriales bacterium | reverse complement strand
CCCACGATGATGCGAACCATGTTGTAGAGAAAGCCGTCGGCACGGACGCGATAGAGGATCACGTCCCCCTCGCGAGTAAGCTCGGAAACACTAACGGTGCGAACTGCATCGGTGATCTTGGATCCGCTGGCCATATAAGAGGTGAAGTCCTTCCTGCCGATCAGGCACCGTGCGGCGCTCCGCATCCGCTCCAGATCCTCATCGGAAAGGGGCTTTGCCACGTGATAGGCTCTCCCCTCCTCCATCGGCGATCGCACGGGGCGGTTGAAGATGCGATAAACGTATTCCTTTTCGGCCACGTCGTAGCGCGCATGGAAGCCCGCCGACACCCATTGCGCATCGTAAACGCTGATATCCTCGGGCAGATGCGCCGAGAACGCCAGCGGTATCCGACGGGCGGGGATAGAGGTGATCAGCTCCTCGGTTCCTTTTTTTGCCACCGTGGCACAAAATTCATTGGCATGAACGCCGCTGTCGGTTCTGCTGCAGCCAACCACGTCGCAGGGATAGCCGAACAAGGCCTCTGCGGCCTCATTGAGCCTTTGCTGAACCGTTATAGCGTTGGGCTGCACCTGATATCCGCAATAGGCGCCGCCGAGATATGCGATTTTTAACAGTAGCTTCATGGCATTACAGGGTGAAACCGATGCCCAGTCGGTTCACGAAAAAGAGCGCCACGCCGAAGCAAACGGTGAGAGCTAACGCTGCACCGTCCGAGGCGCGGAGATGCAGAGGCTTGAGCTTGGTTCTTCCCTCGCCGCCGTGATAGCAACGGCAATCCATAGCGTTGGCCAGCTCATCGGCGCGCTTGAGTGCCGAGCCGAGAAGCGGAATGAACACGGGCAGAAGCGCCTTCGCCTTGCGGAGAAGATTTCCGCTTTGAAAATCGGCACCTCTGGCCTTTTGCGCGTTCATGATCTTCTGCGTCTCCTCCATCAGCGTGGGAATGAATCGCAGCGCGATGGTGATGATCATGGTGAGATCATGCACGGGAAACCGCAGAGCCTTCAAGGGAGCCATCAGACTCTCCAGCGCATCTGTCAGAGCAATGGGCGTGGTGGTGAGCGTGAGAAACACCTCCGTGGCCGCCAGGATCGAAACGATGCGGAGCATCATGAAAAGAGCCGTCCAGAGTCCCTCGGCGTAGATCTTCACGCGCCAATCGGGAGGCGTGAGCAGCTGCTCACCCTTGGTGAGAAAAATATTGAAAAAGGAGGTGAACAAGAGGATCACAATCAGAGGCTTGAGTGTGCTGAGCACCAGCCGAAGCGGAAGCTTGGCCAAAAGGATCAGCCCGATGCAGGCCACGGTGAGCAAGCCGAAGCCCGGCAGGCTCTTGCATAAGAAGGCACAAACGATGAAAAGGATCGCCATGATCACCTTCGCTCTCGGATCCATGCGATGGATCACCGAATCGGCAGGATAAAACTGCCCGAACGCGATGCTCTTCATAAGCGCTTTCCTCCCTTCGCAAGCTGCTCCGCCAGAAGCTCTGCGGCCTGCGCCACAGTATAAACGTTTTCGGGGAGCTCCATGCCTCCCTTTCGCAAAAGGGCGATCAGGCGCGTGATCTGCGGAATATCCAGACCAACCGCCTCCAGCTCTCTCACGTGGGAAAATACCTCCTCACGGTCGCCGTGAAGCAGAACCTTACCGTGAGACATCACCACGATATCGTCGCAGAATCTTGCCATATCCTCCATGCTGTGGCT
>JAZRCQ010000196.1:0-7958 GCA_045659845.1 Eubacteriales bacterium | reverse complement strand
ATCAGGATGAAAACGGCAATACGATCTTGGTTCACAGCCTCTATTTCGCAGGCACCAACATCCGCATCTACGGTCTGGTGAACGAAAGCTCCGAGCTTTGCATCGTCTCTCTGATAGAGATCCCCGGCTACAGCACCGTCTCTCTCACCAAGGAGATCACCGAGCTTCCCGCTCACGATCACATGGATTCCCATCCCATGTACTCCGACTCGTACTTCACCGACGTCAACGGCAACCCCATCACCGGTGAGCTCACCGAGGTCTACCTCTACACCAGAGTGCCCACCTACTACGTGAAGCTTGAGGACGGCGTTTACTGCGAGATCGAAAGCTACAGCGGTCTGGTCGAGGATGCCGACGTCAACGGACTCGCATCCTTCACGCTTCCCTCCGGCAAGACCTTCTACGCCCTGAGCAATCAGAATTATCGGGATGACATGGGCCGCGTGCTGCTCTACGGCTACGTGCACGTATCCGCCAACCTCTATGCACAGGCAGTTTGCACCATGGAAGGCGACATCGTGATCAACGTTCGCTACAGAACCTGCACCACCTCCATGTACTCCACCTTCGACGAAATCTACAACGTTGAGGATTACCTCACCCGAGGCAACGACGGCTCCTACGTGATCAGCGCTCAGCTGCTGGATCTGCTCCGCGCCTACTGCACCGAGCAGGGAGACACCGTGGCCCTCTACATGAATGAGGTCACCACCGACGGCATCGTGGAATTCTATATTCCCTTCTTCCACCACGTGATGGATCAGGTTCATCTCGGCAGCATCGGCGGCTCGAATGAATCCGTTCGGGACGAGAATTGGGATTATATCTTCGGCGGATCTTCCGACGTTGGCGGATATTCCACCGTTCTCAATGCCGACGGATCCTTCACCGTGAAGTTCCATTCCAAGAACAACATCAACAACATCAGATACTATTTCGGCGAGGGCCTTGCAGCGGATTCCGTTCTGGAATACAATGCCGACATGAGCCGTGAAACCGGTCTGAATATCTACAGCTATTCCACTTCTTCCACCTATCACTCGAGCTACGCGTTCTATAACGGCTCGTACTACCACTATTCCACCTACAGCAACGTAACCTGCGAAACGGTGGATTCCCTGAACGCTCTCCTGCAGAATATGCAGATCAAGTCCCTCACCTACAATTATGATTTCGCCGATGAAAACGGCAACGTCTATCGCGTTTACAGAGGCTATGTGTCCATGTGCGATAACCAGCACTGGTACTTCGGTGATGCAGGCTTTGAGATGTTCTTCATGATCAAGGATCAGGTGGTCTATGCTCTCCTCGAGGTGGAGGAGCGCGGCGACTCCGTTCTGAAGTTCGAGAAAATGGTGAAGATGGATGAGCTGAAGCAGATGCTCACGATCGAGATCGCCGATAAGGGAGGATACACCTCCGGCTCCTACTATATCGACGGTGTAAAGCGTGAGATCGGCAACGATCCCGTATTCCTCTACTACAACAACGATGCCGGCGAGCGCGTGAACGTTGGCTACACCAACGCCTACTATTTCATGGAGAACGGCGCTAAGCGCTACGTCACTTCCTCTGCCTACGGCAGCGGAAACTACTATGAGCTGAACGGCGTTGCAGACGTTTCCGGCATGAAGCTTGTGGAAACCCATGAGGAATCCTTCTCCAACGGAGCCTTGACCATCGCAAGATTTGAGCAGACCTATTATGAGTACTATCATGCAGTGAAGCTCGCCGATCGTTTCTATTCCTACGACAGATACTACGAAAGCTTCAACAATCAGGCCTTCTACGAGGATCGCTTCTATGAGCAGTTCGGCGAAAGAGACTGGATCTACCGCGTATGGGAAAACGGCGAGTATAAGTACTACAACAGGATCGAGTACGACAAGGACTTCGTCGTCCTCTCCGAGCCTCTCACCGACGTGAAGCTTCCCGACAAGTACGATGAAAACTGGGTGGGCAATGATGCCAACTACAATTCTGTTTATGAGGTGGCCTACTACCGCCTGCAAACGGATAACGTAATCGGCGAAGCCCTTCCCGATGGCACCGTCTACTACGAAAAGGACGGCATCGGCGTGCTGAAGGCACAGAACGGCCTCTACGTGTATGCCAACAGAATGAAGGACGAATTCGGCAACGAAAGCATCCTCTGCCAGCTGAGATTCATGACGCTGGACAGCGAGCACATTGCAGATTCCGGAATTCTGAAGGACTATATCGTGGTCGACAAGCAGAAGAAGACCATCACCTTCTCTGCCTCCGCTCTGGAGTTCCTGAGCGACTACGCAAGCGAGTTCGGCATGGAGATCGAAACCTCCTATAACTACCATCACTTTGACTACTATCAGCTGGAAAACATCTATATGATGCTCCTGCAGGGCGGCAACAACGGCTCTATGGGCGGAGGCTCTATGGGCGGCATTGTGGTGAAGCCTGAAAACGGCGGAACCGTGATCGTTGGCCCCAACGGCAGTCTCAACGGCGGATACGTCAGCGGTGAGGGTGGCTTCGTGGTGGAAATGCCCATCAAATAATCATTTCTTTGGCTCTGCCCAATGGGGTGCCGCGGAAACGCGGCGCCCCATTTGAAAAATCCCTTCTAAAAGCATTCTATTTTCAAGAAAGGAATCTTCATTCATGAATCTTCTCCTGCGCCGCGGCATCTGCACCGCTCTTACCCTCGGAATTCTCGTCTCCTGCGCATCCTGCGCCGCCACCGAAAACCTCGAGGAGGAAAGCATCACCACTGCCGTCACCCATGAGCTGATCGTGGAAAAGCCCCCCGTGGCCTATTCCGAGGAGCAGGCCACCGCTCTGGCCGACCGCGCACGCGCCCTCACGGAGCGTGTTCTCCTTCTGACGAAGGGCCTTGCTTTGAATGAGATGCAAAGGCAGGAATTGCAGGCTCGTATCCAAAGCGATATGATCCCCCTGCTCACCGAACGAGAGGTTTATCCCTCTGAGGCAAATCTGCTTCTGGATGCGGTCGAATCCGCCTGCGCGGCGGCAGAGACCGGCACGGCAAAGCAGGAATTGTTGCTTTTGCAGCTCTATCAAAAGGGTGATGCCGCCATTGGCACCGCCCGCATCGGCGCACTCGCCTTCGATCTTTCCCTTCTCTGGCTGGATCGCGAGATCAAAGCCTGCCGCGAGCGCTTCGAGGCGCATCCGCAATACACGTGGTATGAGGAGGATGCCCTCCGTTTGGAGTCCGTCAAGGAGGGGCTGGTCTCCACCGTTGGCGAGGCAGCCTTTGGCGATGCCGTGAGCATCCTCACCTTTTTTCTCTCCAATCTGTCCGAAGCCGCTAACGTGGAGGAAAACACCTTCGCGCTGACGTCGGAGGAAACGCTGGCGCTTCTGCGCCTGCAATCCGAGCGCTTTGCCTCCGCGCAGATCACCGAGGAGCAATGGAGCTGCATTGCCGATCTGCTTTCCGAATGGTATCCCGAGGGAGGAAGCGGAACCCTGCTCTCCGAGGAGCTTCGGGTGCTGAACGGCAATGGCTATTTCTCGCAGCTCATCCGCGCTCTCCCTCGGCTTCTTGCGCTCTATCGCTCGGCCGTTGCCGCCATGACAGCAGAGGACGTGGCGGTCATTCAGCAAAAAACCGAGGCCTCCGCTCGCACCGTGGCAAGGCTTCTTCTGGCCTCCGAGACCGAGCTTGCGGCTCTGCTCGACCAACTGGAGACGGTTGGTGCCACGGCCTCGGATGCCGAGCGCGCCAAGCTGAAATTCGCCAAGCTGGAGGAGACCTACGCCATCTTTGCCGAGCAGGTGGGCACCGTTGATCGCACCGCCCTTCAGAATGCCGTTCTATCCTGCGCCGCCGGCGGCATGAAGGCGGGGGATCTGCGCCGCATCGGTCTTTCCTATCTCCATTCCTTCGCGCCCTATCTTGCCTTTGCGCTCTATCAGAGCTGAATCGAAAGGAGTTTTCCCATGCTGATCGCAAAAAATCTATCCATGGCCTATGGCAAGCAAATCCTGCTGGATAACGTGGATCTCACGGTGAATAAAGGAGATTTCCTCTCCATCATGGGAGAAAGCGGAAGCGGAAAATCCACCCTGCTCAATATTCTGGCAGGAAATCTGACTCCCGACGGAGGAGAGGTGTTTCTCAACGGCAGCTGCATCACCTCCATGACCGAGGCGCAACTGGCCCGTCTCCGCAGGGGTGCTCTGGGCTTCGTTTATCAATCGCTGAACCTGCTTCCAACGCTCAGCGGATTGGACAATATCCTTCTTCCCCTTTGCATCAGCCGCGAGGATCTTCGCGCAGGCAGAAAAAAGGCCCTGGAGCTGGCCGAGCTTTTGCGGATCTCCCATCTGCTTGCCGCCTATCCCTCCACCATGTCGGGCGGAGAGCGGCAAAGGATCGCCATCGCGCGCGCCATGATCCACGATCCGCTGGTGCTGTTGCTGGACGAGCCCACGGGTAGCTTGGACAGCCGCGCCACCGAGGACGTGATGGAGCTTCTGCAGCGACTCAACCGCGATCGCGGCGTCACCGTGCTCCAGGTCACCCATAGCGCCGCCACCGCTACCTACGGAAGCCGAACCGTGATCCTTCGCGACGGACGGGTGAGCGAGCAATGAGGATCTACGCCAAGCATCTCCTGCGCACGCTCCGCCGCGCGCCGCTCCAGCCCCTGCTCATTCTGCTTACCGTAGCACTCTCGGTGGCCGTCACCGTCACGGCGGTACGCCTGCCTTCCGTTTTTTCAGAGCGCTCCCGCGAGATCTCCATGGCAAACAGCTATCTCGGCGATCTGCTCGTCACGCCTCGCGGCGACAGCGGTCTTCGCTGGATCCTCGGAGACGATGCCGCGGCGGCCGTTGGCAACGAGGGCACGGTTTGCGGCGAATTTCGCCTGACGGGCTTCACCACCGTGGATGAGACGACGCAGATCCTTCAGGTTTCCGCCGTGGATCTCCCCGCCGCAAACAGCTTCTATTCCCTGCAGTATCTCTCCTACGGCGGCTTCACGGCGGAAAATCTCCGCACCTCCGCCATTCTCTCCGAGCATTGCGCCAACGCCCTCGGAGTCTCTCGCGGCGACAGCGTTTCCATCCGACTGCTGGAGGAGACCTTCACCTTTACCGTGCAAGCCGTGGCCAAGGCCGACGGTATCCTCACCGACGCAGATCTGCTCATCGCCTCCGATTGCATCCGTGCCACACTGGCCGCCAGAGTGCCTGCCGTTTCCGCACTGGGAGATTCCTGCCCGATCTACACGCGCCTGATGGTGAACGCCGCCGAGGGCGTTGATCCTGCGGCATTGGCGCTTCGCCTTTCCGAGAGTGGCGCTCTCTCCGACTATGCGGTGACCGTCACCGGAGCCGAGCGGCAGTTTTCCTTCATTGCCATCACACAGGCTCTTGCCATCTGGATTCCCGTGGTCCTCCTCACCATCCTTGCCGCCTATCTGATCATGACCTCGCTGAAGCTGCTTCGTCAGGATCGAAGCGCCGAATATGCCCTGTTCAGCATCTGCGGTGCCCCTCCCCGTCTGCTGGGACGGCTTCAGTACGCCGAGGGATTGCTCTACGGAATTTTGGGAGGTCCGGCAGGCATTTTGCTCTCTCTTCCCCTGCTTCGTGCATCGCAGGTGTTGTTTTTCTGGCGCGAGGAGCCCGTTTCCCTCACTCTCCTCCCCGTGGTCTGCGGATTGCTCTGGGCACCCGTTCTGATCACCGTTTGCACCTTTCTGCACCTTCGCCAACAGCCCCAAGCCCTTTCCGAGCGGCTTCGCGCCTCGGAATCGGCTGAGGAGACCGCGCGCCCGAGGAACGCGCTTCCGCCCCTGCTCCTGATCGCGCTTCTGATCCCGATCACGGCGTTGACTCCTCCCCGCCAAAGGATCATCCTGGCCTCCGCGCTCCTTCTGGCCGCGGTTTGGCTCTTTGCCGCCGCCTCCTCCCACCTCATCCGATGGATGGCGAGACTCGCAGAGTGGGGGCTTTCCCGATTCCGAAAGGTATATCCGCCGCTGCTTCTAAGCGTGAAGCAGCTGAAAAACAGCTTCGCCCTGCGGCACGTGGGACGGATCGCCGTGCTGGCCATCGCCCTTTCCGTTTCCATTTCCACAGCGGCCAAGGTATTGTCCGCGCAGGGAGATCTGTTGGATCATGCCTTTCTCTCCCCCGTTGTCGGCATCAACGTGGACGTTCTCACGGAGGAAAAGCTTCGGGAGCATCCCGCCGTGGAGCATCTTTCCCGCATAAGCTTTCAGGGCAACGTGGAGCTGGAAAACGGCGTGAACGTGTTCGGTATTTCCGTCAAAACCCCCGAGGGATGCCTGCATGAGGAGCTGATCCCGGAGGTGCTTCCCAACGGCTCCGAGGCTGTGATCACCGAAAGCATAGCCTCTCTGATGGAGCTGGAGGCAGGCGACACGTTCCCCGTCACCATTCAAGGGATCGAGCGCGATCTGACCGTTTCCCACGTCTACGCCGGTGCCGTTCCTCTGCTTTATTTCGACACGGCAGCCTTCGGGATCGCCGACGAGCAGCTTTGCATCTCGCCCCGCGCCGATCTGAGCAAGACTTCCCCCGAATATGCCTCCCTGCTGGCTCTGCTGGAGGAAAACGGCTGCGAGCTGGTGGACAGCAACACCGTGCTTCGGGATATGCCCCGCTCCTTCGAGGCCTTCTCTCTGCTTCTGAACAGTGCCTCCGTAATGGCCATTGTGCTGGCCGTGATCGGGCTGGCAAACAGCTTGGCAGAGCAATATCGCCGCAGAAGAAACGATCGGCTGATCCTGCGCATGAACGGCATGGCCGGCGCCTCCCTGCTCATCCTGCAGCTTCTGGAGATCCTCCTGCTTCTGATCTGCTCGCTCCTTCTTGCTCTCCCCTTCGCCTCCGCCATCGTTTATCTGATCGACGTGGGCGTGCATTCCTTCGGCATTTCCCTGCTGCTCTGAGCGGTGTCACCTCCAAAATGCAGCACATATCCGAAAAAAAGGACAGAGACTTGAATTTCAAGTCTCTGTCCTTTTTATTTGAACGGCAAAAGCTTTGGCCAAGCGGCTGATCAACCAGCCGTATCCCCAACCACGTCCAGAATCAGGGGCTGAGGCACGGGGGGCTCATTTGCGATCTGCGTGGCCTGCAGGAAACGAGTCTCCGAGGCGTTGAATCTCGCCTCGTCCTCCGCATAGAGCCACGCGATCACATCGCCGGCCTCCACGCGGTCGCCCGTTTTCTTTTCCAACAGGATACCTGCCGCGCTGTCGATCACATCCTCCTTGGTGTTCCTTCCCGCGCCAAGCAGCAGGCTGGCAATGCCATAGCCCTCGGTATCCACCGAAGCAATATAACCGCTCCGCGTCGCCTTCACTGCGCGGCAGAAGCCTGCCTTGGGGAATTTTTCGGGAGAAAGGATCCATTCGGGATCGCCCCCCTGCGCCTCCACCATGGCGGCAAAGGTGCGCAAGGCTTCTCCGTTTTTCATCACCCGCCGCACGTTTTCCTCGCATTCCGCATAGCTTCCGCGATCGGAAAGCTCCAGCATATGGGCGGCCAACGCCACGCAAAGCTCCGAAAGATCCTCCGGGCCCTCTCCGCGCAGGGTGGCAATAGCCTCCACAACCTCCAGACTGTTGCCGATGGCATTTCCGAGAGGACGGTCCATATCGGTGATCAACGCGCGCATCCGCTTGCCCGCCATCCTTCCGATGGCAACCATCTGCTCGGCCAGCTCACGGCTTCGCTCAAGCGTTTTCATAAAGGAGCCGCTGCCGGTTTTCACGTCCAGCACGATGCAATCGTCGTCGGCGGCAAGCTTTTTGCCCATGATGCTGGATGCAATCAGCGGCATGCTATCCACCGTTGCGGTAACGTCGCGCAATGCGTACAACAGCTTGTCGGCAGGCGCAAGCGACGCGCTCTGCCCCACGATTGCAATGCCCGTTTTGTTAACCGTGTGTGAGAATTCCGACACAGAC
>JAZRCQ010000195.1:0-9639 GCA_045659845.1 Eubacteriales bacterium | reverse complement strand
GGCGGCCACGTGGCGGGGATCCGCCGTGGCATCGGCCACCACAAGGATCTCGCTGGGGCCCGCGATCATATCAATGGAGACCTTTCCGAACACCTGCTTCTTGGCCTCGGCCACGTAGGCGTTTCCGGGCCCCACGATCTTATCCACGGCGGGAACGGTCTCGGTGCCGTAGGCCAATGCCGCCACGGCCTGCGCGCCGCCCACCTTATAGATGCGGTCCACGCCCGCGATCTTGGCCGCCGCGAGGATCACGGGATTCACCTTGCCCTCGGCGTTGGGAGGGGTGACGGCAACCACGGTGGGGCATCCTGCGATCTTGGCGGGGATGCTGTCCATGAGAACGGTGGAGGGATAGGCCGCCGTGCCGCCCGGCACGTAGAGCCCCACTCTTTCGATGGGCGTGACCTTCTGCCCCATCACCACGCCGTTCTTTTCATTCACGATAAAGCTCTGGCGCACCTGCTTTTCGTGGAAGGCGCGGATGTTCACGGCCGCCTCCCGCAAAATCTCCAGAAATTCGGGCTCCACCGAGGCAAAGGCCTCGTCGATCTCCTCGGCCGTCACCTCCAGCGAGGTCAGATCGGCCTTGTCGAATTTCTTCGCGTAGTCCAGAAGAGCCGCGTCGCCCCGCTCCCGCACGTCGGCAATGATGGCCGACACGGTGCCGCTCACGTCGGCGGCGATATTATCTCTGGCAAAGATCTCGTCGTTTGAGACCTCGCCGTAGGCATAAATTTTAATCATCGGATTTCACCTGCTCCTTCATTTTTTCCGTCATGCGCTCGATCTCCTCGGTTTTGAAGCGGAAGGCCGATTTGTTCACGATGAAGCGCGCGCTGATGGGAACCACCGTGGCGATCACCTCCAGATCGTTCTCCTTGAGGGTGGTGCCCGTTTCCACGATGTCCACGATCACGTCGGAAAGCCCCAGAATGGGCGCGATCTCGATGGAGCCGTTGAGATGGATCACGTCGATCTCTCTGCCCAGCCCCGCATAGTATCTTCCCGCAATATTCTTGAACTTGGTGGCCACCTTCAGCGTTCGGTCCTCCGAATCGCGGAAGCCCTTCTTGGCCGCCACGGCCATGCGGCACTTGCCCATGTTCAGATCCAGCAGCTCGTACACGTCGGGGGAATACTCCAGCAGGATATCCTTGCCCGCCACACCAACGTCGGCCGCGCCGCGCTCCACGTAGATGGAGACGTCCGAGGGCTTCACCCAGAAATAGCGAACGCCCGCCTCGGGATTTTCAAAAATGAGCTTGCGATTGTTTTCCTTGATGGAGGGGCAGGGATAGCCCGCCGCCTCGAACATGGCATACACCTTTTCGCCGAGGCGTCCCTTCGGCAACGCAACGTTGATCATACTCCCTCTCCCTTCCGCAGATCCCGCAATTCCTTGTATTTCAGCTTGGCGGGAATGCATCTCTGCGCGCTGACGCAAAGCCCCCGCGCCACCAATCCGTTCACCGTGTCGGCCAATTGCTCGGCGGGAACGCTCCGATCGTAGAGCACCAGCACGTCCACGTCGAATTCCTCAGCCTCGCCGCTCAGCTCCTCCAGAAGATCGGGATAGAGGGCAAAGCCAACGGCTCCCGCGCGCCTTCCCATGCGGCGAAGCAGCTTATCATACTGTCCGCCCGAAAGCACGCCCTCGGAGATGCCCGCAAGGTAGCCGCGGAACACGATGCCGTTGTAGTAGCTCATATCGTTCACGATGGAAAAATCGAAGCGGATCCGATCGGCGCAGGGCGATCTCTGCAGAAGTGCCGCCAGTGCCTCCAATTCGGCCAGCGCCTCGGCCGCCGCAGGAGAATCGCACAAGGGCTTGAGGCGGTCGATCACGCCCGCGGGATCACCGTAGGCCTCGGTGAGTGCGCAGAGGCGAGCCGTTTGCTTTTCCTCCAGTCCCTCGCAGAGCGCCGCCAGCTCATGGCGGTTGCGATCGGCAAGGCAGGCCGCCACGCGGCGGTTCCAGGAGCTATCTCTGCCGATCTCCTCCAAAAAGGCGGCGGGAATGCCCAGATGGGAAACATCCAAAACGAAGCGCTCGGAAACCGCCTCCAGGCTCTTGGCCGCCAGCAGAACGGTTTCATAAAGATCGTAGCCGTCGATATCGCCCACGCACTCCAAACCAACCTGCATGATCTCGCGGAACTGGCCCGTGCGCTCGGAAACGCGATAAACGCTTTCATTATAATACACCTTCTGCTTCACGCCCTCGGCATCCTCACCGTGCTTGATGATGGAAAGGGTGACGTCGGGCTTGAGCGCCATCAGCTTGCCGTTGGTATCGTTGAAGGTGATGATCCTGTCGCTCACAAGGAAATCCTTATTGCGAACGTAGAGATCGTATTCCTCGAATTTGCTCATTTTAAAGGGGAGATAGCCGTAGCCGCGGTAAAGATCCCGCAAGACCGGCATCACTCTCTCGCCCTGCTTCAGAACTCTTTCTTTCATATCCTTTTATTGCTCCTCTCCTGCGATCCTGCCCAGCACCGTTTTGTAGCCGCCGTTTCCGTATTCCAGACATCTGCGAACGCGGCTGATGGTGGCCGTACTGCAGCCCGTGGCGCGGTTGATCTCGGCGTAGTTGGCGCCCTCCGAAAGCATTTTGGCGGTTTGGAACCGCTGGGCGATCTCCAGGATCTCCTTCACGGTGCAAACGTCCTCAAAGAACCGAAAGCATTCGTCCTTATCCCGCAGCGTCAGGATCCCCTCAAAGAGCTTCTCCACCGCTTCCGTGTGCAGCTTATCCATATCCTCTTTCTCCTTTTCGGTCGCTTTAGCGCTTTAATGAGCTAAATTATACCACATCTCCTCCGCTTTGTCAAGCCCCGTTTTGGCGGTTGTTTCTACCCTTTCATGCGCGAAAACGGATAACTATGCAGAATTTTGCGGAATTTATTCATTCTTTTTGCATAATATTCATTTGTTCAGAAAAAAACAAACAAGAAAAGATGGTTGTTTTGCAAAAATTTGAGCAAAGAGCCGAAGTTGCAGTTTTCGGCAAAAAAATTCTTGCATAAATATACATATTGTGATATAATAAGGACAATGAAAATGGGGGAGATTTTCTCCCCGAAAACGATTGGAGACCCATCCCATGAAAAAGATCTTTATTGACGGCCGCGCAGGCACCACCGGCCTGCGGATCTACGATCGGCTGCAGAATCGCACCGATCTGGAGCTTCTGGTGCTTTCCGAGGAGGAAAGAAAGGATCCCGCCGCCCGCCGCCGCGCCCTCAACGAGGCCGACGTCGCCTTTCTCTGCCTGCCCGACGATGCGGCCAGAGAGGCCGTTTCCATGGTGGAGAGCGACACGGTGATCATCGACACCTCCACCGCGCACCGCACGCTGACGGGCTGGACCTACGGCTTCCCCGAGCTTTCCCCCGCCCACGAGGCCGCCGTTTGCGCCTCTCGGCGAATCGCCGTTCCCGGCTGCCATGCCGGCGGCTTCATTGCGCTGGTGCGCCCCTTGGTGGAGGCAGGCATCCTTCCCGCCTCCTCCCTGCTGGCCTGCCATTCCCTCACGGGCTACAGCGGCGGCGGCAAGAAAATGATCGCCGACTACGAGGGCGAGGAGGCAAGCCCCCTGCTGGGCGCGCCGAGACAGTATGGCCTGACGCAGCAGCATAAGCACCTCAAGGAGATGCAGGCCGTGACGGGCTTGGAGGAGGCTCCCCTCTTCTGCCCCATCGTGGGGGATTTCTACAGCGGTATGCAGGTGACCGTTCCCCTCTTCCGCTCTCAGCTGGCCGAGGGCAAGACCGCCGAGGACATCAAGGAGGTCTATCGCTCCCTCTACTGCGGCCCCGTTGTGACCTATCGGGAGTCGGCCGATCGCGAGGGCTTTCTGGAGACCGCTTCCCACAGCGGCCTCGATTCCATGACCGTGACCGTTTGCGGCAACGACGACCGCATTCTGCTGGTGGCTCTCTACGACAATCTGGGCAAGGGTGCCTCCGGCGCGGCTCTGGAATGCCTCAATCTGGTTCTGGGACAGGAGAAGTCCTTTGGGCTGGAGCTTTAACAAAACGATAACGCATCACGTCCCAAAAAGAGGATGGATCGGAGGAACATATGAAAATCATCAACGGCGGCGTTTGCGCCGCAAAGGGCTTTGCCGCATCGGGAATTCATTGCGGCATCCGCAAAAACAAAACCAAGCGCGATCTGGCGCTGATCTATAGCAGCGTGCCCGCCTCTGCGGCCGCCGTTTACACCACCAATCTGGTGAAGGGTGCCCCCCTCACCGTCACCAAGGCGCATCTTTCCAACGGCACCGCGCAGGCCGTGATCTGCAACAGCGGCAACGCCAACACCTGCAATGCCAACGGCATCGAGATCGCCGAGGAGACCTGCCGCCTGCTGGGCGAGGCACTTTCCCTGCCCGCCGACAACGTAGTGGTGGCCTCCACGGGCGTGATCGGCCAGCCCTTGGACATCACCCCCATCAAAAACGGTATCCCCGCGCTGGTGGCCGCACTGGGCGACCATTCCAACGAGGCCGCCGAGGGCATCATGACCACCGACACCAAAAAGAAGGAATTGGCCGTTTCCTTCACCGCAGGCGGAAAGGAATGCAGGATCGGCGGCATCGCCAAGGGCTCGGGCATGATCCATCCCAACATGGCCACCATGCTCGTTTTCATCACCACCGACTGCGCCATCGCCCCTGCGCTTCTGCAGAAGGCACTCTCCCTCGACATCGCCGAGACCTTCAACATGGTGAGCGTGGACGGAGACACCTCCACCAACGATATGGTCACCGTGCTGGCAAACGGCATGGCGGGCAACGCGCCCATCACCGAGGAGGGCGAGGATTTCAATGCCTTTATGAAGGCGCTCAACACCGTCACCGTTCATCTCTGCCGCTGCATCGCCGCCGACGGCGAGGGTGCCACCAAGCTGCTGGAATGCCACGTGACGGGAGCCGAAACGACGGCCGTGGCCAAGACCGTGGCCAAGAGCGTGATCTGCTCCTCCCTCACCAAGGCCGCCATGTTCGGCGCCGATGCAAACTGGGGAAGAGTGCTTTGCGCCATCGGCTATAGCGGTGCCGCCGTGGACGTTTCCCGCATCGACGTTTCCTTCCGCTCCCCCAAGGGCACCGTGGAGGTCTGCAAAAACGGCGCAGGCGTGGAATTCTCCGAGGAGATCGCCAAGGAGATCCTGCTGGAAAGCGAGATCGAGATCCTTGTGGATCTGAATGCAGGCACCGCCGCCTCCACCGCATGGGGCTGCGACCTGACCTATGAATACGTGCGGATCAACGGCGACTATCGCACCTGATCCGAAAAGGAGAAGCTCATGATGGATATTACCAATGCTCAGCGCGCCCGCATTCTGGTGCACGCGCTCCCCTATATTCAGGAATACACCGGCAAGGTGGTGGTCGTGAAATACGGCGGCAACGCCATGATCAACGAGGACCTCAAGGACAAGGTGATGCGCGACATCGTTTTGCTCTCCCTGATCGGCGTGAAGGTGGTGCTGGTGCATGGCGGCGGCCCCGAGATCACCGATATGCTCGGAAGGATCGGCAAGGAAAGCAAATTCGTGGACGGTCTGCGCGTGACCGATAAGGAAACGGTGGACGTGGTTCAGATGGTGCTGGCCGGCAAGATCAATAAGGGGCTCGTGAACCTCATCCAGAACAAGGGCGGCTCTGCCATCGGTCTCTCCGGCATGGACGGCCACATGATCGAGGCCACCGTGAAGGATGAGAAATGGGGCTACGTGGGCGAGATCACGAGCGTGAACGTCCGTCCCATCCTCGACGTGCTGGAGAAGGGCTATATCCCCGTGGTCTCCACCGTTGGCTGCGACTCCGAGGGCAACGTTTATAATATCAACGCCGACACCGCCGCCGCCCGCATCGCGGGAGAGCTTGGCGCCGAGGCCCTCATTTCCATGACCGATATCAGCGGCATCCTCCGCGATAAGAACGATCCCTCCACCCTCATCCCCGTGATCCGCGTGAGCGAGGCGCCCGCGTTGGTTTCCGATGGGATCATCAGCGGCGGTATGCTCCCCAAGGTGGAATGCTGCATCAACGCCATTGAATGGGGCGTGAAGAAGGTGTTTATCATCGACGGCAGGATCCCCCACGCCATTCTCATCGAAACCCTCACCAACGAGGGTATCGGAACCATGTTTATCAACGAATAAGAGGCTCGCATGAATATTCAGGCTAAGGACAATACTTATATCGCCGGCACCTACGCCCGCTTCCCCGTCACCGTCAAAAAGGGCGAGGGCTCGCTGGTGTGGGATGAAAAGGGCAAGGAATACATCGATTTTTCGGGCGGCATCGCCGTGAACACCCTCGGCATTGCCGATGCAGGCTGGATCGAGGCGGTCACCCGTCAGCTCCACTCCCTTCAGCATATCTCCAATCTCTACTACACCGAGCCCGCCGCCGCATTGGCCGAGGCTCTTTGCACCCGCACGGGCATGAAGAAGGTGTTCTTCTCCAATTCGGGAGCGGAGGCAAATGAATGCGCCATCAAAGTGGCAAGAAAATATGCCGCCGAGCGGCACGGCGCCGACCATTTCACCATCATCACCCTAAACAACAGCTTCCACGGCCGCACTCTCACCACGCTGGCCGCCACGGGGCAGGCCACCTTCCATCAGGATTTCACTCCCCTCACCCCCGGCTTTGTGCATGCCGATGCCAATGATCTTGAGCAGGTCATTCGCCTCACCAAGGAGTATCCTTGCGCCGCCGTGATGCTGGAGATCGTGCAGGGCGAGGGCGGCGTGAATGCGCTGGAGCCCGCCTTTGTGCAGGGCGTGGCCGATCTTTGCAGGGAGCAGGATCTCCTCCTCATCTGCGACGAGGTGCAGATCGGCAACGGCAGAAGCGGAATGCTCTACGGTTATATGAACTACGGCATCACCCCCGACGTGGTCTCCACGGCCAAGGGGCTGGGCGGCGGATTGCCGCTGGGCGCCACCCTCATCGGAGAGAAGGCGCAGAACGTGCTGACTCCCGGATCTCACGGCTCCACCTTCGGCGGCAACCCCGTTTGCTGTGCCGGCGCGCTCCACGTGCTGGAGCGGCTGGACGATGCCATGCTGGAGGGCGTGAGGGAGCGCTCGGCCTACGTGTTCAACACCCTCGCGAATGCCGAGGGCGTGGAGAGCGTGAGCGGTCTCGGCCTGATGATCGGCGTGAAGACCACCCGTCCCGCCGCCGACGTGATCGCCGACTGCATGGAGCAGGGGCTTCTGGTGATCAAGGCCAAGGATAAGGTTCGTCTGCTCCCCGCTCTGAACGTTCCCATGGACGTGCTGGAAAAGGGTATTGGCATTTTGCTGAAGGCCTGCGCCTTCGGAAAGGAGAACTGACATGAATCTGCAGGGAAGAGATTTTCTCAAGCTTCTGGACTACACGCCGGAGGAGATCGGAGCGCTGGTGGATCTGGCCGCCGAGCTGAAGGCCAAAAAGAAGGCCGGCATCCCCCATCGCTATTGCGAGGGCAAGAACATCGCCCTCATCTTTGAAAAGACCAGCACCCGCACCCGTTGCAGCTTCGAGGTGGCCGCCCGCGATCTCGGCATGGGCTGCACCTATCTGGATCCCACCGGCTCTCAGATCGGCAAAAAGGAGAGCATTGCCGACACCGCCCGCGTGCTTTCCGGCATCTACGACGGCATCGAGTACCGCGGCTACGGGCAGGAGATCGTGGAGGAGCTGGCAAAGTATTCCAAGGTGCCCGTGTGGAACGGTCTCACCAATGAATTCCACCCCACGCAGATCCTGGCCGACCTGCTCACCATCCGCGAAAAGCTGGGTAAGCTCCGCGGCCTGAACTTCGTTTACATGGGCGATGCCCGCTACAATATGGGCAACTCCCTGATGGTTGGATGCGCCAAGATGGGCATCAACTTCACCGCAGGCGCGCCCCGCAAGTATTTCCCCGATGCCGCGCTGGTGGCCGAATGTGAGGCCATCGCCAAGGAAACGGGAGCCACGCTCCGCTTCTGCGAGGATCCCGCCGAGGCCGCTCGGGATGCCGACGTGATCTACACCGACGTTTGGGTCTCCATGGGCGAGCCCGTGGAGGTTTGGGAGGAGCGCATCCGCGAGCTTTCCCCCTATCAGGTGAACCGCGCGCTGATGGCCTGCGCCAAGCCCACCGCCATTTTCATGCATTGCCTCCCCGCCTTCCACGATCTGAAAACCACCGTTGGAAAGGAGATGGGGGAAAAATTCAACCGCGACGCCATGGAGGTGACCGACGAGGTGTTTGAAAGCGCCGCATCGGTGGTCTTCGACGAGGCTGAGAACCGCATGCACACCATCAAGGCCGTGATGGCCGCCACCCTCGGAGCCTGCGAGCTCTGATCGAAAAGGAGGATCAAACCGTGTCTGCTGCTGTGAATCCCTCTGCCCTGTTTGCCATCGGCTACGGGCTCTACGCCGTTTCCGTGCACGACGGAGAAAAGGACAACGCCTTCATCGTGAACACCGTGACTCAGCTCACCTCCACGCCGCTCACCGTGGCCGTGACCGTGAATAAATCCAATTATTCCTACGGCGTGATCGCCGAGACCGGCAAGCTCAACGTGAATTGCCTCACCGAGTCGGCTCCCTTTTCCCTCTTTCAGCGCCTTGGCTTCCAAAGCGGCGCCAAGGTGGATAAAATGGAGGGACTTCCCTTCACCCGCTCGGAGAACGGGCTGGCCGTGCTTGCCAAGCACACCAACGCCTTCCTTTCTCTGGAGGTGGAGCAGGAGATCGATCTCGGCACCCACGGAATGTTTATCTGCACCGTCACCGAGGCCGACGTTCACTCCGATCAGCCGAGCATGACCTACGCCTACTATCATAAGAACGTCAAGCCCAAGCCCGCCGCTCCCCAAAAGAAGGGCTATGCTTGCAAGATCTGCGGCTACGTTTACGAGGGCGAGGAGCTTCCCGCCGATTTCGTTTGCCCCCTGTGCAAGCACGGCGCCGAGGACTTCGAGCCCATCCAAGCATAAAAAAGTCATGACCACCAGCCGTGCTGGTGGCTTGCACAAGCCCCCTTGGGGCATTTCACACGCTGAGCCTATAGGCTCGTCGAATGATCCGCCACCTGCGGGAGTTGCCCCACTGCCACAGATGTGGCTACTGTTTTCAGCCTCCCTTGTGTAAAGGGAGGTGGCACGGCTTGCCGTGACGGAAGGATTGTTTTTCTGATTTCGCACAAGTACAACCCCTCAGTCAGCTTCGCTGACAGCTCCCCTTACACAGGGGAGCCTACCGCTGCGGCGGAAACTGTGCAAAGCTAAAGCTTTTTGGAACCACCAGCACTGCTGGTGGTTTTCGTTATACAAAAAGGCAACCTCACCCCGCGGGATGAGATTGCCTGTTTTCGTTCTGCGTTTATTGATAATTCCCAAGGAAGTCACGGTTGACCTCAAACAGCTCGTCGCGCGTTCGCCTTGATCAAAGAAGCGATCGATAGAAATCACGTGTTTTTGTCACATACGTAAGGAATCGTCAACCTTGAGATTCGGGAAATATTTGCAAAACTCTTTGATTTCTCGTGTGTAGTCGCCCGCCATCTCGACAAAGTGATGAATGTAAGGGCCTTCCAGCAATCGATCCTCGACAGCCTGAAGATTCTCAAATTCACC
>JAZRCQ010000194.1:0-3852 GCA_045659845.1 Eubacteriales bacterium | reverse complement strand
CGCGGCGAGGTGACGGTGCGCGTGGGAGACGTGCGGCTGCAAACCGGCAGAAGAAAATGCGGCGCGATGGTGGGAGACGGCGCGGAGGTGGGCTGCCATGCCGTGCTGAATCCCGGAAGCGTGCTGGGCGTGAACTGCCGCGTGTATCCCTTGGCGCTCGTGCGAGGCTACGTGGAGTCGGAATGCATCCTCAAGCGCGAGGGCGAGCAGGTGCGCATGGTTTGAAATGTTTACACAATATCCATTGACTTTTTCCGAAAAACGGATATAATGGATATGATAAACGTGTAGCATTGGAGGAAGGCCATGAAAACATTGCTCAGAGGCGGAAGGGTTTGGCTGAGGGACCGACGGTTTGCCGCAGATCATCCCATCGTCATGGAAAACGGCGTGCTTCGCGCGGTTGGCGCGGAGGAGAACTGCGACGAGGTGATCGATCTGCAGGGACTCACCGTTTTGCCGGGACTTGTGGACGTTCACACCCACGGTCGCGGCGGCTTCGATTTCGCCACGGCAAATGCCGCGCAGCTGCGGCAGATGAAGCGCGGCTACGCCGAGCAGGGCGTGACGAGTGTGCTGCCCACGTTGGCCTCGGGCACCCGCGAGGAATGGGAGAATGCCATTGCCGCCATTCAGGAGGTTGGCTTTGCGGGGATCCATCTGGAAGGAAACTATCTCAATGCCGCCAAGCGCGGCGCACACCCCATGCATCTGCTCCAAGCCCTCGATCCTGCCGATCTGGAGCGCTATCTGAAGCAGATCCGCGTGCCCTGTCACCTGACGGCGGCCTTTGAATTGGATGCCGACGGTGCCTTTGCGGCCTGCGCGCGCCGCTATGGCGCAACGCTGGGGCTGGGACACACCGCCGCCACCGCCGCCGAGACTCGCGTGGCTGTGGAGAGAGGCGTCACCTCTTTTTCCCATTTGTTCAACGCCATGCCGCCTCTTCATCATCGGGAGGGCGGTGCCGTTAGCGTGGCCTTAACGGGCGATTGCTGGGCGGAGCTGATCGTGGACGGCTTGCACATTGCGCCCGAAATGGTGAAGCTGGCTTGGCAATGCAAAGGAAAGGATCGGCTGGTGCTGATCACCGATTCCATGGAGGCCACGGGATGCCCCGACGGCGACTATGCCATTGCAGGGCAGAAGGTGACCGTGAAGCAGGGAAGAGCCGAAACGATGGACGGCGCCCTTGCGGGAAGCACGCTGGAGCTTTGGGACGGCGTGAAAAACCTGATGCAGTTTGCAGACGTGCCTCTGGAGGAGGCCATTGCCTGCGCCACGCTCCATCCTGCGGAGATGGTTGGCATTTCCCGATTGGTGGGAAGCATAGAAGCGGGAAAGCAGGCCGATCTGCTGATCGTGGATGAAAATCTGGAGCGTCGCATGGTGTTTGCCAAGGGCGAGCGCGTGCTGTGAGGTGAAAAAGATGAAAAGAAAGATTTTGCAATTGATCCTGATCGGCGCTCTGTGCGCCTGCACCCTTTTTTGTCTGGCAATTTCCGTTTTGTCCATGATCCCCGTGGAAACGCCGGTGGAGATCCGCGAGCAGATCACGTCCTCCTCGGCGTTGCTCTCCTCCGAGGATTCGGCCTACGCCATCACGGTCACGGGAGCGATCCGAAACAATCTGGAGCGTGACGTCACCATCGAGCGGCTGGAGGTTCCAACCAAAACGGCGCGCGGAAACGAAGGCCCCGTGGTGGTGATCGAAAACGTGAAGATCCCCGCCAAGGGAACGGTCACGGTCTCCAAAACGGTCACCTCCGATCGGATCTGCGACTACGTGGGCAGGATCCACGCCACGGTGGCAGGGGAGACCTCCTATCTCCGCAACCCTGCCGAGCAGGCGGCAACGGTTTATCTCATTCCCCTCTTTCTCACGCTGATCTTCGGCTATCTCGCATATCGCGCCATTTGCGTTTACGGCTATATGCGTAAGGAGCCGGAGGCAGAGCTGACCGAAGTGAAGAGCTGATCTTGATAGCCCCTGCCGTTTCAGAAGAAACGGCAGGGGCTATGTTTTTGGGGTGGGATTCAATTTTCATTGTTCTGACTGATAGGTTTTTAAAAAATATGAGTTAGTGGCAGAGCATTACGAAAGACTCACTCTGAGAGTAGAGTATGATTTTATGTGTTGATTGTTCAAAATAGTCAGAATGTCGATAAAAAGGGATTGACTTTTAGGAAATAATATGATATTATAAAGACAAGAAAGCAGGAGGAGGTGATTCCGATGGTTTTTTATGATAACTTGTTTGGATATTGATTTTGCGAGAAGGGAGATTTACAATGAGAAAGATAAGAAATCAAACAGTGAGGATTATCATTTTTGTTTTGTTGTTAAGTTTCTTGTTTGTTCCGATAACAACGGAAGCTACTGTTGTTGTGGAACCATTAAGAATTATGACAACTACTTTTTACCCCTGCCCAGTAAGTTGTGAAGTTCAATATGGAATTTTTATGTATAATACGCCCAATACAGCGAATGCCGTGCGAGCAAGGTTTTGCCGTATTTTAAACGAAGAAGATAGAGCCAGTGTCGCTAATGATCTGACTGCGGCTCCACATCAGTATGAGGGGGTTATCGAGTTAGCTACAGGAACTCCTGAATACAACTGTCATTCGTATGCTTGGTATTCACAGGATTATACCACTAATTTTTGCTGGATTGAGGATCCTTCACCGTATTATTTGGATGGAAGTTATTATGAGGTAACTACCCCTATGGTTGGAGATATTATTTGTTACTATTTAATTCCAGAACTTCCTGAAGATGAAGAATGGGTGGCAGATATTATAAATCATTCTGGAATAGTTGTTGATGTATTATCAGGGGTGACGTCAAATGGGCTCGTTGGATCATGTGATACTGTAATAGTGGAATCCAAATGGGGACCGGGTGAACTGGTAAGGCATAATGGGTTTAATTGTCCATACATTATGGAGGGCTCTTATTTTGATTATGAGAATGTATATATTCGCTATTTTCGGAAAAGCGGACATACGCACAGTCACACCGATGATTACATTGATACGGGAAATATAGACTTCCATCAGGCGATCTGCTCGTGTGGACAGATCATTCACGAGGAGCACCGTTGGGAAAGCACTCCCGTCTATCCGCGAGAGATCATATCTCCAAATTACATCCCAATGTACACCTGCAGGGATTGCGGAGCGAGATCCCCGATGATGCCATAACTTCGGAGGAACGATATGAAGAAAACGATTCTGTCTTTTGTACTTGTGATTGGACTTTGCATCTGTCTGACGTCCTGCGTGCGCGTGGGAACGCTCTCGCCCACCGAGGCACCCACCGCAGAGCCGCAGGAAACACCTGCCCAAAGCCCGATCTACGAAAACGAGGAGCTGGGGCAGCTGTGGGATCGCTTGGTGAAATCGGAGGGGCTCTCTGAGATCCGCTCCAATCTCTGGGTGGAGGAGGCCGGCACCATCTCCAGCTCCGGGAAATACCGCGACGGCTATGACACCGTTTCCAATGCCGAGGACGTGAAGGCGATCCGATCGCTTCTTTTGGAGATCGAGGCTCGATTGACCTCGGGCGAGGTGAAAAAGGTGGAGGATCTGGAGGGCTACGATTGGGAGCGGCTGGATCGGCAGGGAATCCCGAGGGTGTTCAATAGCTATGGCCAGCAGCTGTTTCTGGGCGGCGAGGGCGGCATCTCCGCCTCGGAGCTTGGCATCACGTTGTATCCCGGAGGCGTGATGATCTATCACGTGGATCCTGCGGCAGACCGCACAAATTCGATCCTGCTCCGCTCCGCTTCGGATCTGAGCGATCTGATCGATCGGATCGCGGCGCTGGTGCCCGATGAGGAGCAATATAAG
>JAZRCQ010000193.1:0-14372 GCA_045659845.1 Eubacteriales bacterium | reverse complement strand
GGCATTCGGAAGCGCCTTTTGAATTATTGATCCGAGTAGAATTGGGCGTATTCGGAAGGAGTCATCGCATATTTCTTTTTGAAGGCCTTCACAAAGGTGGAGTAGTCGTCGTAGCCCGAAGCGAGGGCGATCTCCTTCATGGTCAGCTGTCTTCTGACGAGATGTTGCTCTGCGCAATGCAGCTTGGCATTTTTTATGGTGTCCTGAATGGTCACGCCCGCGTAGGCATGATAAATAGATGAAAGATATCGGCGGTTGTAGTGGAAGATCCGGGCAATTTCATCAACCGAGGTGGTTTTGAAATTCTGCTTTATAAAGTGTTGAATCCTGTGAATGGTTTCGCTGTGACGGTTTTCCGCAGCCATAGCCGGATTCGGATCGATCGCCTGACATTCGGCAAGAAGCATTTCGGAAAACGCGGAGATGGTCTTGTCGATATTTTTCTTGTGATGCTGTTGATAGATCATGTAACGAAAAAGGTTCTGCGGTTGAATGGATTCATCCAGACAGTAGACGTTGTCGAAATTGTAGCGCTCAAGCTTGCTGGAAACCAATGCGGCGATCTCTCCTCTCCAAACGCACCAAAAGATCTCTCTGGGGGTGTCGGGATCGTTGATCAGAACCTTTCGGGATTCGGGATGAGTGAAAAAAATGCTGTTGGCGGTGAATTCCTTTCCGTTATAAAATCCGTGCCCCTTCGCAACGTAATGGAATTTGAGGCCGGACGGAGGGGTGTCCGAGAAGTGTCCGGGAGGAGAAACGGAGTGTCCGCAAATAAAATAGCTGTCAGGAAACGCCACACGAAGCGTGAGGTTAAAAAATTCATGCGAGATGCTTGTATAGGGAGAAAAAAAGGTTTGCTTTGGGAACTCTCGTTCGTTTCCCGATGGGGAAATACCGGAATACACATACCGAACAGTCGTCATGCTTTCTGCTCTCCTTTTTTGATATATTTCCATTTTACCACAAAAAAATGCGGATGTCAATAGATAAAACGGCATCATCATGCTGACATTTTTCCATGGAACGGTTTGGCAAGGATAGCAAACGGAGGTTGGTGCGGGAAAAGGACGGCGATCGGCAGATCATCGCCGCCCCCTCCGAGATAAGAGGCGACGCCGCTTTCGCAAAGCTCCCCGAAGGATCCTTGGATCCTTCGGGGAATTATGGTTTATTCGGGGATCAGCAGGCCGTAATGGCCGTCCTTGCGGGCATACACCACGCAGGTCTGGTTGGTGTGATCGTCGATGAACACGAAGAACCGATGTCCCAAAAGGTTCATCTGCAGGATGGCCTCCTCGGGAGACATGGGCTTGATGGGAAAGGTTTTGGTGCGGATAATGGAAACGTCCTCTTCCTCATAGGCCTCCTCCTCGGAGAATTCCTCGGCAGGAAACTCCAGTCCTCCGGAGCGGAAGCGGCGGGCGAGTCTTGTTTTGTTTTTGCGGATCTGTCCCTCGATGGCGGCGATGGCGGCATCCAGAGCATCGCGGAAGCTATCGGCTCCGATCTCGCTTCGAAAGATGGTTCCTGCGGCAAAGATGGTGAGCTCCAGGATTTTTTCATTGTGCTTGCAGCTCAGCGTGGCGGTGGCCTCGCAGCTGCCGCTGAAATATTTGTCGAGCTTGGAGAGCTTCTTCTCGATCAGCTCCTTCATATCGTCGTAAACGGTGAGTTGGCGTCCAATGATGGTGGTTTTCATATTCTTCACCCTTATCCTTTCTTCAGGAATCTGCAAGGGAGCCGTGGGGGTTGGTCTCCCCGCAAATACAGTATATCACAAAATTTTCGCCATGTAAAGATAAAACAAAAAAAGTTTACAATTTAAATTTAATTTAGCTAAAATGACGAATTATGTAGAGGGAAAATAGAAAAACGGGATAGAGTCGTGCTCTAAAGGACAGTTTTGAGAATAGATTACCTACCGACAGGAGATAATAGATTTTTCTTTTACTAAAAAGCTTTAAAACACAAAAAACGCAGATTGATTTTCTGCGTTTTTTGTGCTATAATAGGGTGTGGTCTTAGCCTTATGCATGAGCCGAAATTGGAGTGATGAACCCGAATGATAATGAGAGTTTGACGAGGTAATCAAAAATGGAGAAAAATCTGTTTACATATCAACGATGGTTTTTGAGAATTGGATGCGCAGGGCTTGCATTGCCCCTTATCTTAATAGTTCAACTCTTAGTTGCTGAGTCGATGGGAATAGAATACGCAAATTTTTGGTATTTTTTAATTTGTGCTATCATTATGTTTGTTTGGCTGTATGTTTACTACAAATGCACTCAAAATCGCAAGTGGTTTGAAAGAACAGGTGCTTATTGGATTGAAAACGGAATAGTGTACATACAAAAACAAAACAAAATATATGAATTAAAAAAAGTTAATTGGTTAAGAGGAACAACCGTTTCTGTTTACGGTATGGCAAAGGCGGGGATGCTGGTTATACAATCAGAAAAAAAGAAAATTGTTTTAGTGTCCTCACAAACTAAAACCGTTGACTCTTTTGCAGATTCTGAACTATTACGCATATTTGAAAAGATTTTGGAACATAATACTGAATTAAAAAAAGACGATGCTTTGGATTTTTGGTATGAAATAAGAAAATAAGAACAAACTCAATTTGTCAATAACATTGGTGCGCTAATCGGCAAAAAGGGAGCCTTTTTATATTCATCTATGAGTTATCAATTTTCCTGACAAGCACTGCATTTGTGTACACAAACGCAAGATACGGCATACCTATTTCGAGGTGTGCCGTATCTTTATAAAACTGTCCTTTAGAGTACGATCCCATTGACAGAAGCTGTTTTTTTTGGTATAATAATAAAAGAGTGCGGATGCGCACAATGGGGCTTTGGAAGGGGGAACTGAGATGCCAACCAACGAAACGAGGGAGTATATCAAAAAGCTGAGAGCGCGCGTGCTTTATCACGCCAAACGCTACTATGAGGACGATGCTCCCGAGATCTCCGATTTTGAATACGATCGGATGTATGCCGAGCTTTTGGCCTTGGAGGAGGCGCATCCCGAGCTATACGATCCCGCCTCGCCCACACAGCGTGTGGGCGGTAAGCCCTTGGATAAATTTGAAAAGGTGGTTCACGGCGTTCGCATGGACTCCCTCTCGGACGTATTTTCCTTTGAGGAGCTGGAGGAGTTTCTGGATCGCGTTGGCAAAACGCTCCCCGGTGCCGCCTATTCCGTGGAGCCGAAGATCGATGGTCTTTCGGTGTCGCTTCGCTATGAAAACGGCGTGTTCGTGCAGGGTGCCACCCGTGGCGACGGCGCCGTTGGCGAGGACGTCACACAGAATCTGAAAACCGTGTTTTCCATTCCGCTTTCGCTTCCCGAGCCGCTCACTCTCACAGTGCGTGGCGAGGTGTTCATGCCGAGGCGGGTGTTTGAGCGGCTGAATCTGGCAAGAGAAGCCGCGGGGCAGGCTCTCATGGCCAATCCTCGCAACGCCGCGGCAGGCTCCTTGCGCCAGCTGGATCCCCGCGTGGCGGCCGACCGCTGCTTGGATATTTTTGTATTTAACTATCAGGAGGGGGCGCTGTATGCCGACGGTCACGCGCCCGAGAGCCACACGGAAACGCTGGAGCGCCTGAGCGAGCTGGGCTTTCGCGTGGCGGAGAATCGCACCGTGGCTGCCTCTGCCCGAGAGATCACGGCGCATATCCGCAGACTGGGCGAGATGAGAGACTCCTTGGCCTATGATATCGACGGCGTGGTGGTGAAGATCGATCGTCTTGCCCATCGCGCGCTCTTGGGAGAGGGAACCAACACCCCTCGGTGGGCCGTGGCTTATAAGTTTCCGCCCGAGCAGAAGCAAACCAAGCTGGAGGACGTGGAGATCGCCGTGGGACGCACGGGCGTTCTGACTCCCACCGCCATTCTATCGCCTGTTCGTTTGGCCGGCACCACCGTTTCCCGTGCTACGCTGCACAACGCCGAATTCATCTGGGAGAAGGATATCCGCGTGGGCGACATTGTCACCGTGCAGAAGGCCGGAGACATCATCCCCGAGGTGGTACGCTCCCATGCCGAGCTGCGAGCCGTTGCCCTGCCGAAATTCGAGATGCCTGCGGTTTGTCCCTCCTGCGGCGAGCCCGTGTTTTACGATGCCGACGAGGGCGCGGCCACCCGTTGCACAAACGGCAGCTGCCCCGCTCAGCTTTCCCGCGGGATCGAGCATTTCGCCTCCAAGGATGCCATGAATATCGACGGCCTCGGCCCGCAGATCGTGGAGGCACTTCTGAAAAACGGTCTGATCTCCGACGCGGCCGATCTCTATCGCCTGCGCGTGGAGGATGTGGCCGATCTGGAGCGGATGGGGGAGCGGTCGGCCACGAATCTGGTGGAGGCCGTGGAGCGCTCCAAGAGCGCAGGTCTGGAGCGGTTGATCTACGCCCTCGGCATCCGCAACGTCGGAGAGGTGGCGGCCGCCACGCTGGCTCAGCAGATGGGTTCTCTGGAGGCCTGCATGAATGCAACCGCAGAAGAGCTTTGCGCACTTCCCGATTTCGGAGAGATCACGGCCGCCTGCGTTTTGAATTTCTTCAGTCATCCGCAAAACCGCGCCCTGTGCGATCGTTTGACCGAGGCCGGCCTGCTCACAACTCCCGTGAAGCTCCCGCGCGACGATTTCTTTGCGGGAATGACCTTTGTGCTTACGGGAACTCTTCCCACGCTCTCGCGTGACGAGGCGAGCGAGCTTATCCGCATGGCAGGGGGAAAAACGGCGGGCTCCGTTTCCTCCAAGACCTCCTTTGTGGTGGCAGGCGAGGCGGCGGGCTCCAAGCTCACCAAGGCGCAGCAGCTGGGCGTGAGGATCATCGATGAGGCGGAGCTGCTATCCATGCTGGAGCGCGGCTCGGCCGAGGGAAAGTGAGGAGAAGCTATGAAGCATTTTGCGCTTGTTGTTCTGGCCGCAGGGCTGGGAAGCCGCTTTGGCGGCAATAAGCAGATCTCGGAGGTTGGGCCTTCGGGAGAATATCTGATGGAGTATTCCATCTATGATGCCATTGCGGCGGGATTTGACCGTGTGGTGTTTGTTTTGAAGGCTGACATGGTGGAGACCGTGAAAAATAAGATCGGTCGCCGCCTGCCGGGGCACGTTCGCGTGGACTATGCGGTGCAGGATTTCGGCAGTTTGCCGGACTTCTATCGGATGCCGGAGGAGCGCGTGAAGCCTTTTGGAACGGTTCATGCCGTGCTGAGCGCCGCCGATCTGCTGGATTGCCCCTTTGCAACGGTGAATGCCGATGATTACTATGGCAGGGAAGTGTTTTCCCACCTGCGAGAGATGCTGGAGGAGCTGAAGAGCGGCGACGAGGCGGCGATGGTGCCCTACGTGCTGGGGAATACGCTGAGCCGAAACGGCGGCGTGACGAGAGGGATCTGCCGCGTGGAGCAGGGGCAATTGCTCTCCGTGGAGGAAACGAGGGGCATCCGCTACGGGGAGGACGGCGGCGTGATCTGCGATAGCGGCGCGCTGGCCTTCGATCTGCCCGTCTCCATGAACGTTTGGGGCTTCCATCCGGATTTTTGCCCGACGATGCAGGCGTATTTTGAAGCGTTTTTGCGCGGCCTTTCTCCGCAGGACGTCAAAAGCGAATGTTTGCTTCCCGTGATGGTGAATGACCTTTTGGCACGGGATGCCTTGTCTGTGCGCGTGCAATGCTCATCGGATCAATGGTTTGGCATGACCTATCGCGAGGACGTTCCGGAAACGCAGGCGCGCCTGCGGGAGCTTCATCGAAGCGGCAGTTATCCGAACAGCCTTTACTGAGAGAAGGTAGAAAAAGCATGATAGAATTTGATTGCGGATGCGCGCAAAAGCATCACCGTGCGCCGCTGGAGCGGTGTGAGATCTCTGCGGGAGCGATCGAGCGCTTGCCCGAGCTTCTGGAGGGCTATCGGAGGGTGTACGTGGTTTCAGACCGCAACACCCATCGCGTGGCGGGGGAGCGCGTGGAGTGTATTTTGCGGGAACGGGGGATTCTTCATGCATCCTGTGTGCTGCAGGGAGATCCGGTGCTTCCCAATGCCGAAACCATCGGGCAGATCCTGCTCTATGCAAACGATCTGAACGCCAAGGCGGATATTTTTCAATATTCGCCCATGCCCGATTTCATTCTGGCCGTGGGCTCGGGAACGGTGAACGATTCCTGCCGCCTGACCTCCTATCGCTTAGGTCTGCCCTACGGCGTGGTGGCCACGGCTCCTTCTATGGACGGCTACGCCTCGGCAGGTACCCCTCTTTTGCATGACGGTACCAAATCCACCGTGCAGGCCACCACGCCCAGGCTGATCGTTGGCGACACCGACGTGCTTTGCGAGGCTCCTTGGGAGATGATGCTGGCAGGCATCGGCGATATGTTCGGAAAGTACACGGGGCTATTGGATTGGGAGCTGGCAAGGGACTATAGCGGCGAATATTTCTGTGAGCGGATCGCAAGCGACGTGTTGGAGGCCACCAACCGATGCCTGAAAAACAGCCACGCTCTGCAGGAGCGCAATGCTGAGAGCGTGAAGAACGTGATGGAGGGCTTCCTTGTCACGGGGCTTGGCATGGCCTTCGTTGGCAATTCCCGTCCCGCCTCCGGCTCGGAGCATATTGTTGCCCACGCATGGGAGCTGCACGACGTGGAGGCCGGACTTCCGCCTCATCTGCACGGTCTGGAGGTTTGCGAGGCCACGCGCCTTGTGGCCAATCTTTATCGGATCCTGCTGGAGGAAACGGAGGATGCGCATCTGAAGGAGCTGATTCTGCGCTACGTGCCCTATTTCGATGCCGTGGAGGACTTTTGCCGCAGGATGAGGGTTCCGCCAACGGTCACCGATCGCGAGGAGATCCTGCGGGGCATTCGCCGCGCGCTGGTGATGCGAGATCGCTACACGGTCCTCTTCTATCTCCGCGATCGGGGCTTGCTGGAGGACTATTCCGAGAGAGCCGCCGAGATGCTGCTGGCCGATCTTTGAACTGAAGCAATGGAGGGAATGAATTATGCTGCCAACAAGAGAAGAGGCGGAGCGGCTTCTGCGCGAGGCCGAGGCCTGCAATCCCGGCCCATGGGGCGATCATAGCCGAACGGCGGCGCATTGTGCGGAGCGGATCGCGCGGGCCTGCGGAGATCCGGATCCCGAAAAAGCATATATCCTCGGGCTTTTGCATGACATCGGAAGGCGCTTTGGCATCCGACATCTGGGCCACGTTTCCGATGGGTACACCTATATGATGTCTCTCGGCTATGAGGAGGTGGCAAGGATTTGCCTGACACATTCCTTCAACAACGGAACAACGGATGAATACGTTGGGAGGTTTGATACCACCGAGAAGGAGCTTCTGCTGATTCGGGAGCAGCTGGCTCATATTTGCTTCGACGAATATGACCGCTTGATCCAGCTTTGCGATGCATTGGCGGGAGCGAAGGGTGTGTTGGACATAGAAGAGCGAATGGAGGACGTGAAAAAACGGTATGGCTTCTATCCGCAGAAAAAATGGGATCGGAATCTTGCGCTGAAGCGGCATTTCGAGGAGCGCATGGGCGGTGTCAGTGTCTATGCGGTTACGGAAAAGGATAGGTTTCATCCATAAAAGAATATCGAAAAAACGCCTCACCGCGAGCATTGCATCGGCGGTGAGGCGTTTTGGCTGTAAAACGAAAACCACCCGCTAAGCGGGTGGTTCCACAGAGGCTTTTACCGTTGAGCAATCCCACCGGTAATCTGCCCTTATAGGGCTGAGCAAGCCACCGGCTTAGCCGGCGATCATGACTTATGAAGGGGGAGGCGTGCGGCATTGCCTGCATTTCGGGAGAGGACACGCCGGCCGCCTTATTTTTTGACGCGCAGAGCCGCCACGCGCTCGGCGCTCGGCGTGACGATGCACGACCAGTTGGTGTGGTAGATCACCAGCCCGGGCTTGCCGCCTGCAGGTTTTTTCACGTTGCGCACCAGCGTGTAGTCCACCTCCACGTTCCGACCGTCAGCCCCTTTGGAGAAGAAGGCGGCGATCTCTGCGGCCTCGGTGAAGTCGCGCTCCGGCGGCTCCTCTCCGCCCGAAAGCATCACCGTGTGGGAGCCGGGGAGATTCTTAACGTGAAACCAATAATCGTTTTTGGAGGCCACCTTGTGGGTGATATATTCGTTCTGCAGATTGTTCTTGCCGCACAGCACGCGATAGCCTCCGCTGGTGCGGAACTCGGCCACCGTTGGATGGGCGGGCTTCTTCGAGGCGGTGTAGTTCTTCATGCGGGAGGCGTAGCCCGAGCGGTAAAGCTCCTCCCGCACCTCGGCGAGATCGGCGGCGGTCTCTGCATGGGAAAGGCTCTCCAGCACCGTGTCCAGATAAGCCAACTCGGCCTCTCCCAGCTCGATCTGTCTTGTCAGCTCGATCCTTGCGGTTTTGGACTTGGCATAGCGCTTATAGAAGCGCTGGGCGTTGGCGGTGGGGGATAGGCGGGGATCCAAGGAAACGGTCACTGTGCCGAAGGTGCCGTCCTCGCGGTAGTCCTCGTAGTCGGTCAGCTCGGCCTCGGTGTCTCCTCTGGCAAGCAGATGAAGGTTGCCCGTGATCAGATCGGCGTATTTTTTCCACTCCGCACCCTTTTCGCATTCGGCAAGCTCGCCTCTCTGAAGCTCCAGCTTTTTGCGGATGCGGGTATCGGCGGCGGTGAGGATGCGAAGCACGTCGGCCGCGCGGCGACGGATGTGATCCTCGCGGTCGCGGCTGCCGAAGAAGGTGTCCAGCAGCTTTCCGGCACTCTTGAAGGAAACCTCCTCCAGATCGCCGTAGTGAGTGAGACGGCAGAAGGCATACTCCACGGGCTTGCCGTTGCTTTGCACCATGCAGGGAGAAAATTCCTCCTGCGCCACCGCTCCCATCACGTCGAAAAAGGCCTTGCAGTAGCGAGCGGGATCGGTTTCTGCCAGCGAGCGCTCCGACGTGGCGTTGGCTCGGTAGGCGATCTCGCGAGAGACGGCCGCGGAGATGCCCAGATAGGAAAGGGAGGCGAATTTATCGGCAGATGCCTCGGGGTTTGCGGCGCCGAGACGGTTCAGAAGCCCCTCCTCGGATTCTTGCAGCGGATCGGCCTTTTCCTGCTTGGGAGGAAGCTCATAGATCATGCCGGGCAGAACCTGCCGAAGAGCGGAGGTGGTGAAGTCCACGGGACGAAGCACGGCAAGGATCTTGTCGTTTTCATCGGTGAACATCAGATTGCTGTATTTTCCCATGATCTCTGCGATCAGATGGCGGCGGCAGGGGAAGCCCATTTCATCACGGGTTTCAAAAACGAGTCTTGCCACGCGCTCAAAGCCCTCCTGCCGAACCTCGGCAAGCTTTGCTCCCTGCAGATGCTTGCGGAGAAGCATGCAGAGCAAGGGGGGCGCGGCGGGATTTTCTCTTTGCGCCTCGGTGAAGCAGATGCGGGGGGAATTGGAGCCGGCATGGATCAGTAGGCGGCGACCTCCCTCAAAGCTTCGCATTTGCAGAACGATCTCATCGCGCTCGGGCTGAAACACCTTTTCGATGCGCGCGCCGAGGGCATTTTTTCGGATTTCGGAAAGGGCACAGGCCAACATTCCAGCGTCAAAAGCCATGTTTTTTCCTCACAAGCGTAATTTTTTCAAAAATATTATACCACACGCTTGCAATTTTGGCAAGAGAATGTTATAATAAACCAAAGAAGTTTTTTTACATCGAACGGAAAAGAGGAACACTATGGATCACACGGTTATCGGCATCGACGTTGGCGGTACCACCACCAAGATCGTTGGCTTTCGGAAAACGAAAAAGGGAGAGCGCACGCTGATTGCGCCGCAGTTTGTTCGTGCCACCGATCCCATGACGTCGATCTACGGAGCCTTCGGGAAATTCACCGCGGAAAACGACCTTGGCCTGAACGACATCAAGCGCATTATGATGACGGGGGCGGGCTCCTCCAATATTCGCAACGGGATCTACACCCTGCAATGCTGCCCCGTTCCGGAATTCACCAGCAGCGGCATCGGCGGCCTCTATCTTTCGGGACTGAGCGAGGCCATCGTGGTCAGCATGGGCACCGGCACCGCGCTGATCCACGCGCAGAAAAAGGAGGATGGAAGACATTCCATCCGCTATCTGGGCGGCACGGGCGTGGGCGGCGGCACGCTGGTGGGGCTTTCCCGCAAGATGATCGGCGTGGATACGGTGGAGCATATTGAGCAGTTGTGTGCCGAGGGAGATCTGGATAAGGTTGACCTTCGCATCAAGGATATTTCGCAGAACCACACCTACCATGGTATCAATGAAAATCTCACCGCGGCCAACTTCGGAAAGGTCTCCGACATTGCCACTCCCTCGGATCTTGCCTTGGGAATTGCCAATCTGGTGGGGGAAACGGTGGCCATGATGGCGGTGTTTGCCGCCAGAGCCTGCGGCACAAAGGACATCGTGTTGATCGGCAATCTCACCACCATCGAGCCGATCCGCAAGGTGTTTGAAAGCCTTTCGGATAGCTTCGACGTTCGCTTCCTGATCCCCGAAAATGCCCAATTCGGCACGGTGATCGGAGCGGCACTCTATGAGGAAAACGCCTGACGGAAACAGAATAACGAAACCAGACCGCCCCATGCCTTTTGCAAGGCATGGGGCAATCTCTGCTTTGAGAAGGTCAAACGGATTCCTCCAGCTCCTCGTAGATCTCCAGAAGCCGCTCCTCGGCGGCGTTCTTTTCGGCATCCAGCTCGGCGGCGCGAACGTAGTCCGAGGCGGCCGCGCCAAACAGCTCGGCATCGATCTCTTCGATCCGCTTTTCCAGCTCGTCGGCTTCCTTTTGCAGGCGCTCCAATCGGCTTCGGCGCTTGCGCTCGTCGGCCGCGGCCTGCTTCTGGCGGAGATATTGCTCCTTTTGGCTCAGCACGGAGGCGGCGCCTGTCGGGGCAGTCTCCTGCCGCTCGCCGCCGCGTTCTGCAATGCGGGCATCCTTGTATTCGCGGAACTCGGTATAGCCTCTTCCTGCCTTCTCCACGCGGTAATCCAGCAGGTCGCCCGCAAAGGGCGCTCCGGGCTTCAGCTCCAGAATTCGCGTGGCAAGCTTATCGATAAGATAACGGTCGTGGGAAACGGTGATCACCGTGCCCTCAAACTGCGCCACGGCCGACTCCAGGGCCTCTCGAGAATCCATGTCCAGATGGTTGGTGGGCTCGTCCAGCACCAGCACGTTCATGCGAGAGAGCATGAGCTTGGCCAGCGTGAGACGGGCGCGCTCGCCGCCGCTGAGCACCGAAACGGCTTTGAACACGGTTTCTCCCGTGAAGCGGAACATTCCCAGCACCGTTCGGATCTGCGTTTCGGGCAGGGTGGGATAGGCGTTCCAAAGCTCGTCGAGGACGGTGTTTTCGGGAGTAAGATTCTGATTTTCCTGATCGTAGTAGCCGATCTCCACGTTGTAGCCGGGGCGAAGGACTCCCGCCGTTGGAGCCAGCTGATTCAGGATCAGCTTGATCAACGTGGACTTGCCGCAACCGTTGGGGCCGATCACCAGCACACGTTCCCCCTTTTTCACGGCGAAGGAGATGTTTTCAAAGAGAGGGCGGTTGGGAAATCCCATGGAAAGGCCGCGCGCCTCCAGCACGTCGTTGCCCGAGGCCAACGCCTCGGAGAACTGCATGCGGATCCCCTTGGGAGCATCGGCGGGGCGCTCCAGCTTTTCCATTTTGTCCAGCAGCTTCTGTCGGCTCTCGGCGGCAATGATATTGCGCTCGCGGTTCCATGCTCTTTGCTGGGCGATATAGGCCTCCTGCCGCGCGATCTCCTTTTGCTGATTCTTCCAATGGCGGTAGGCGATCTCGCGGTCGGTCTCCCGTTGGGCAATGCTCTTGGTGTAGCCTCCCTGATAGAGCTTGGCGCGATGATGCTCAATGGCCAGCGTTTTGTTGGTGACGCCGTCGAGGAAATAGCGGTCGTGGGAGATCACCATGAAGCACTTTTTATAGTTGGAGAGAAATCCCTCCAGCCAGGAAAGCGTGGCGATGTCCAAATGGTTGGTGGGCTCGTCCAAAAGCAGAATATCGGGCTCGCGGGAAAGCTGAACGGCGAGGGCGAGACGCGTTCTCTGGCCGCCGCTGAGGGTGGCCACGGTTTGCCGCTCGGCCGTTTCGTCGAAGCCGAGACGGCGCAGGATGGAGATACTGCGTCCTCTGAATTCCAAGCCACCCTCGCGCACGAAGCGATCGTGGAGATCGGTGTATTCGCGGATCACGGCGGAGTCGCCCGTTTTCAAAAGCGGCTCCAGGCGAGCCAGCTCGGCTTCTGCTTGCAAAAGATGCGGAAAGGCCTGCAGGATCTGCTCGGAAACGGTGCGGGATTCGTCCTCGCAATCGAAGGCGCCGTCCTGCGTGAGGATGCCAACGGTTTTGCCCTTGGAAAGAAAGATCTGTCCCTCCGTGGGCTCCAGCTCTCCCGTGATCAGGCGAAAGAGGGTGGATTTTCCGCATCCGTTCACGCCGATGATGCCCAAGCGGTCGGTTTCCTCCAGCGCGAAGGAGACCTTTTCCAGAATCGGCGTGACGCCAAAGCTGAGAGAAAGATCACTAACGGTGATGGCTAACATATCTGTATCGATCCTTTCGAGACATCAGAATTTTGTTTTTGCCTCCACGGCAACGCCGAGGATGCGGCTCCTGCCCGTTTCAAAATCCTCGGGCGTGAGCAAGATGGGCGAGTAGGCGTCATTCTCGGGGGAGAGAATGATGCGATGGTTTTTCTTTTCAAAGCGCTTCACGGTTGCGCTGTCGCCGTCCACGAGGCAGGCCACGATGTCGCCGTTCTGCGCATATTGCTGCTTGCGAAAGAGGACGTAGGTGCCGTTGACGATGCCGCAGTTCTTCATGCTGTCGCCGCACACCTCTAAATAGAAATATTCCTCCACGTCGTCCACGTCGGCAAACTCCATGCCGAGAAGCGTTTCGTCGGTGACGATGGGAGAGCCCGCACGGATCACACCGATCACGGGGACCATCCTGCTGGCGCGGAGCGCGCGATAGGAGTCGGCCGAGTGGCGCGCGCCCTCCTCGGTGCCCAAAAGCTCGTCGAGGCTCACCGAGAAGAAATCGGCAATGCGGGCAAGCTTATCGGCCTTGGGGGTGGAGCGGCCGTTTTTCCAATCGGAAAGCGTGGAGGGGGCGATGCCCGTGGCCTTGGCCACCTGATAAAGGGTGACCTCACGTGTTTTCAGAAAATGCTCCAAGCGGGAAAAGTCCATGTGCTCGATCTCCTTTGCTTGTTGATACTGCTTGTGAACCCCAACGAAACCGTCGGGGCGCATTTGTATAAATTGCCGAATATTACGGAAATCCGAAAATTATATTGACAAACATACGGAAATGCGATATACTATAATCACACAAGCCTATTATAACCGATTTGGGGCGGTTTGTCAACAGGTTTGGCAAAAAAACAGTATATTTCGGTCGTTTCAAGAAAAAAGTGGGCAGGGCCGCTGAGGAAATGCAAGCGCGGATTGCGCATCTGCGATCCAAAACAAACGGAAAACCGTAGCCCGATCGATAGAATCCTGCTGTTTTTTGAAAAGAACAGTTCGGATTTGCGAAATGCAAGGAATCTGTATCAGAAAGGAGATCTATGACACTGCAGGAAGAGAAAAACCAAAATCGAGTGGAGGCGGCAAGAGACTATCTTTGCGGCTATCGCCTTTGCATGGATATGCTTCATTTGAAGCGATATGAAAGAAAGCGAGCCAAGCCCTTCGAGGAGCTTTGCCGATGCGAGGATCTTTTGATGGGGAACGAGCTTTTATGGCAGGCGAGGATGCTGGAGATCGAGGGGCTGATCGCCTCGCTGAGAAATGGAAGAGAGAAGCTGATGCTTTATTATCGCTATCTCAGAGGGGAGAGCGTGGAGCATGCGGCCGATCTGCTGGGTGTTTCCCGCCGCACGGGCTACCGCATCCTGAACCGAGGACTTCTGGTGGTTGGAATTCTATTGGAGCGTCGAGAAAAAAAGGATCGTGACGTATAAAAAACGGCGGAAAGCGCATACTTCCAATAAAAAAGGAGGGACTTCATGAACCGAAAAATGATCATGGGGGCTGCGGCGGCCGCCGGCGGCGCCCTTGCTCTGGGGCTCGGTGCCTGGGCACTTTGGAATAGCCGGAGGATGCGTTGGGCGAGAGTGACGCGTGCGGCCGGCTGTGTGCTGCATCGTGCGGGCGGCGTACTGCAGGCGATGGGCGATACGATGTGTTAAAATGCGACGGCCGCGGAGCTGTGTCCTCAGGAACACAGCCCCACGGCCGTTGTGTTTTTTTGATGCGCTACGATTATTTCTTCGGACGATTGGCGTCGATCATTGCCGTCAG
>JAZRCQ010000192.1:0-2817 GCA_045659845.1 Eubacteriales bacterium | reverse complement strand
GCGGCTGCTTGCCAGCGTTCCGCCCTCGGAAACGCCGATCAGACCGCCAACGGGGCAGGAGGACGAGGTGGAGATAGTCACCTGCATCGTGGCATCGGTCACGGAGCAACCGCTCACGCGCCCTTGATTGCAGCTCACCAGCGTTCCCACTCCCATGTAGCCCGAAACACCTTTTGAAACGTTAGCCGTCAGGGAAACGCCCGTCAGGTGCAAATCGCGAAGCTCACCCGTGAGATCCTTCACAAGTCCGAGACCGTTGATGGCAAGATTGGAAATGGTGTGACCTCTGCCGTCCAGTACCCCATCGAAGGACGGGAGCGTTGGGAAGGTGGCTCCCTGCAGGTCAATGTCGGCGGTCAGGGCAAAGCAATAAGCCTTGCCGGACTTGCATTGCAGGAAGTCGGAGAGCGCGAGGAAATCCTCGGCGGTGGAGATGAGATAGGGATCTGAAGAGGTGCCGGAGCCCTCATAGCTCCGAACCCAGACCACCTTGAGAGTGACGGTTTCGGCCTTGTCGGTCAGCTTACTGATTCGTTCTCCAACGGTGTAGAGCTTGTTTCCGTGACGGAAACCGCCCAGTGTGTAGCCGGGACGGGACAGGGATTCGGCGGAAAGCCAGGCATATTCGTCGTAAAGAAGTGTGAGATCCTCGGCGGTGTTGGTTCCGCCGTTGGGATCAATGTGGAGCTGATAGGAAATCATTTCCCAATGTGCATAAACAGTAGTGTCCTCGGTGATGACGATGGAGTCCCCGGGGAGGTGAAAAATTTGCTTAAAGTCCTCGTCATAGGTAAACCAGTTCACAAAGGAATGCCCCGTATACGTATATTTACAGTCGGGAATGGTGAATGTATTTCCGTACGTGACCGAATAGGCATTCATGGAGCCCTCGCCGCCGTTTTTGGAAAGCTGGACTCGGTATTGATTGGGAGTCCAGGATGCGGTGAGAACATACACGGCACCGTCCTGATTCAGCATTCCCCAGTTTTTGCGAGAGGCACCGTCCGCATAGAATTCTCCGGTGGAGGAGGTCCATCCCTTAAAGGTATGTCCCTCACGGGCAAGAGTGCAAAACGGCAGCATAACCTCTTGGTCATACACACATTGAACGTCGGGGATTTCACCGTAGGTTGCACCATTCCCATCGAAGCGAATGATATAGGTGATAGGTCTCCATTGCGCCACCAATTTCAATGTGGCTCCGTTGGAGGTGAGCAGGGAACCGATATCCGCGCAGTTGGAAAGTGTGGTGGAGCCGTATTTCCAGCCTGTGAAAACATAACCGTGACGTTCATAAGACAAGGGAGGAATTTTGGTTCCCTCGCCGTAGGTGAGGGTCACGGAGCTCATGGAGCCTGTGAATGCCGTTGTTCCCGCATCAAAGGACACCGTGACGGTGTTGGGACTCCAAAGCGCGCGAAGCACGATGGAATCCGGAGCGGTGTCGGAAATTTTTGCGCCCACCTGATAAACTGCGCCGTTCAGCTCCCATCCGGCAAAGGAATAGCCGGTTTTGGTGAAGCCGCAGGCGGGAATTGTGAACGCGGTACCGTGAGCCACCTTCCGCGCGGACTGGGAGCCTCCCGTGCCGCCGTTGCTTTCAAAACTGACGGTGCAGAATTCCGTTGCCCAATGGGCATAGAGGGTGGTATTCTCGGTGAAGGCGGAAAGGGTTTCGGCCGTGATCTGCTCACCGCCCTCGGGAGCGGTGAACCAGCCGAGAAACAGATGATCTTCCTTCTCGGGCGTGGGGAGCTGGCCAACGGCATCTCCGAGCCATGCCGAGATCGTCTCGGTCTTGCCGTTGCCGCCATCCAGCGTCAGATCCACGCGCCCGGCCTTCCAGCGCGGCGTGAGCGTGACGTCGGAGGCGATCTCAAAGGGAGCGAGCGATGCGCCCTCCGCGTTGGTGAGCGGCGTGCCGTCAAGGCACCAGCCGAGGAATTTCTCCTTGCCGTTGGTGGGCACGGGAAGGCGGTAAGCCTCCCCATAGCGCACGGTGGCATCGGCAATCGGCGCATCGGCGGTGGCGCAATCGAAATGAACGGTGTGGGGATCGCCCAGCCACTTGGCATAAACCGTGAGCTTCATTTCCTCGGAGATGGGCAGATCCAGAAGGGATTGCACCGTGAAGGGCTCCTTCCACGTTCCGTTGTCCAGATACCAACCGTCGAAAACGTAGTTTTCTCGAACGGGATCGGAGGGGAGAACGAAATCCTGCGGATTTTTTACTTTGAAGGTGGTGATTCCATCCTCTCCGACGTTCTCATCGAAGATCACCTTCATTTTCACGCCCATATCAGCGCAGGCGGAAAGAGAAAGCGCAAGAAGCACGATCAGAAGGATGGCATACAGGGGGCGGAACATTTTTTTGACGTTCACGGTGGGATCCTCCTTGGTTGGATCGAATTAGATAGAGATCAGATCTCCCATGCTCGCATGGGAACGAGATCGTAGAGCTTGTCGGAGCGGGCGGTGCTTTCATCCATCAGCTTGCAGGCCACGGCCAGACGAAGCTTTTCCTTGCACTCCGCGGTGATGCGGATCACGGAAAGCTCCTCGGTCACGGGGCAGACCTCGAAGGCCGCAGAGGCACCTCCGCTCAGCTTGCAGAGCAGAGTCTTGCCGTTTTTGGTGAGAAGCAGGGTGCGCTTACCGTGCGGCGTGATCTGCGCATCGGTGTAGGCCTGCCAGCGCACGGCGGCGGGGGAAGTGAGCGTGAGCTCGTCCTGCACCACGGCGAGCGTTCGATCATTGGTGAGCAGAATGCCTCGCTTGCCCTTTTGGATCAGATCGCTGGTGGTGGTCATGTCTACC
>JAZRCQ010000191.1:0-11770 GCA_045659845.1 Eubacteriales bacterium | reverse complement strand
TTAAAAAAGGGGTTTTTATGAAGATCCGAACAAAGGAAAGAACCTATGATGAGGTGATGGCTCTGCCGCGCCCCAAGCACCGTCCCCCCAAGCGGCCGTGGGCATTGCTTTCGGCGCTGGTGCGCGTGCTTTCGATCCCCGATATGATCCGGACGCGGTTTCGCTACGAGGTGGTGAACGAGATCCCGAAGGAGCCCTGCCTGATCCTGATGGACCATTCCAGCTTTATCGATCTGAAGATCGCCTCCAGGATCTTTTTTCCCAGACGGTATTGCATCGTTTGCACCCCCGACGGCATGGTGGGCAAGCGGTGGCTTATGCGCCGTCTCGGCTGTATCCCCACGCAGAAATACGTGACCGACCTCACCCTGATCCGCGATATGAAATTTGCGCTGAAGAAAAGGAAAACGTCGGTTCTGATGTATCCCGAGGCCTGCTACAGCTCCGACGGTTGCGCCACAACGCTGCCGCAAACGCTGGGCGGCCTGATCAAAATGCTCAACGTTCCCGTGGTCACCGTGATCACGCAGGGAGCGTTCCTGCGCGATCCGCTTTACAACGGGCTTCAGCTCCGCCGCGTTCCCGTGAGCGCCACCGTGAAAACCCTCTATGATCGGGAGCAGATCGCCTCCATGACGCAGGAGGAGCTTTTTGAGGGCGTGCAAAAGGAATTTTCCTTCGACGGCTTTGCCTGGCAGAAGGAAAACGGCGTGCGGATCAAGGAAAGCTTCCGCGCCGATCATCTGGAGCGGATCCTCTATCAGTGCGCCGCGTGCGGTGCAGAGGGCGAGATGCGCGGAGAGGGAACCGTGCTGTTCTGCCGCGCCTGCGGCAAGCGCTATCAGCTCACGGAGCTGGGAGAGCTTTGCGCTGAGGAGGGAGAAACGAGATTCGCGCACGTTCCCGATTGGTATCGCTGGCAGAGGAGCTGTGTGCGGGAGGAGCTGGAGCAGGGAACGTATCTACTGGACACGGAGGTGCGGATCGCCATGCTGGTAAACGACCGTGCGCTCTATTTCGTTGGCGACGGTCGGCTTCGTCACGATTCGCAGGGATTTCTGCTGGAGGGATGCGAAGGGAAGCTCCGTTTTGAGCAGAAGCCGCAGGCGTCCTACGGATTGAATGCCGACTACTATTGGTATGAGATCGGCGACGTGGTGTGCATCGGCAATCGCGATGCGCTCTACTATTGCTTCCCCAAGCGCGAGGGCGTGGTGACCAAGACGCGTCTGGCCGCGGAGGAGCTTTATCGGATGTGTGACGTGAGGCGGTCGGCAAGGCCGTGATCGCAGGGGACAGAGCCAAAGACACGGGGCTCTGTCCCCGCTTTGCGTAATCTGTCCGAAAAAATCAAAAAAAGTTGATAAAATCCCAAAAAAAATTCTGAAAAGGTCTTTTCAAGAAGGTTTTTTTATTGTATAATATAATATAGAGTAGTGTATCGTGCGCACCGTGCAAGGGGCGCAAGAACAAAGCAGAAAGGACTGTGTTGTAAGATGAAACAGAAGTATACGATCACCGTTGCCGATATGGAGCTGAATATCATCAGCGACGCCTCTCCCGACGAGGTGGAAAATATCGTTGGAATCCTCGATCGACGGATGCGCGATATCAATCTGCGCAGCCCTCGTTGCACCAAGAACGAGGCGGCTATTCTCTGCGCGCTGTCTTATTGCTCCGAGCGGATCGCCATGCAGGAGGCCTATAAGCGCGTGGAAACGGATGCCTTCCGTTTTTCCGGCGAGAATGAGAAGCTGAAGAAGACCATTGAATCCATGCAGGAGGAGATCGACCGCCTGAGAAAGGATGCCGCTGTGATGCGCTCCATTCTCGACCATGCCGCCGCAGCTGCCGTTGCTGCCGAGGAAAAGCCTGCCGCTCCCAAGAAGACCGTTGGTCGCGTGGAGACTGCGCAGGAGACCGTTGCCGCCGTGCCGATGGGGGATCAGATCTCTGCCTTTGATGCCGTTCCCGAGGAGCTGGCCGCCGCCAATGCGGCAAGCGAGGAGATGCCTGTTCGTCCCGTGGCCGCCGTGGCCGAGGCGGAGGAGACCGCGGCCGAGGAGCCTGCAGTGAAAAAGCCTGCCAAGAACAACCCCAACAAAACTCGCGTGGGCACCATGTTTGATCTGCTCACCTTCAGCGATGTCTGATCCGATCAGATTGCCCGAGCTTCTTTGCCCCGCAGGAAACGCCGCATCCTTGGACGCCGCCATTGAAGGCGGCCCGGATGCGGTGTATCTGGGGGGCTCTGCCATGAATGCCCGTGTTCATGCGCGCAACTTCGATCCCATTCAGCTGCGGGAGGCGGTGAAGCGCGCGCACACCCACGGCGTGAAGGTTTATCTCACGCTGAACACAATGGTCACAGATCGGGAGATCCCGCTCTATCTGGATGCCGCCAAGGATGCTTCCCGCGCAGGCGTGGACGCTTTGATCGTGGCCGATGCGGGGGGAGCCGCTCTGATCCACCGTGCCATCCCCGAGCTGGAGCTTCATGCCAGCACGCAGATGTCGGGGCATAATAGCCTGATGGGAGCCGAGTTGAAACGCCTCGGCTTTTCTCGTATGGTGGCGGCAAGAGAGATCTCCGAGAAGAATTTGGAGCAGCTGCTGCAGAGCTCTCCCATTGAAACCGAGGTGTTCGTTCACGGTGCGCTCTGCGTGAGCCATTCCGGCCAATGCCTCTTCTCCTCCTTAGTGGGAGGACGAAGCGGAAACCGCGGAGAATGTGCGCAGCCCTGTCGGCTGCCCTTCTGCGGAAAGGGGAAGGAAGAGCGTTATCCGCTTTCCCTGAAGGATCTTTCTCTGGCGGCCCACGTGCCGAAGCTGATCGATCTGGGCGTGGCCTCTCTGAAGATCGAGGGGCGGATGAAATCCCCCGAATACGTTTATGAAACGGCCCGCGTGTGGCGGCGGCTGCTGGACGAGCGCCGCGGTGCCACGCCGCAGGAGCTTCGCGCTATGGCCGATGCCTTTTCGAGAGGCGGCTTCACCGACGGATATTTCACCGAGCGGATCGGCCCCTCCATGCTGGGAGTCCGCAGTGAGGCGGATAAGCAACGAACCGAGCGCGTGCAGGCCTTCGGCGGTCTGCAAAAGCGCGTGCCTCTGGAGCTTCAGCTTCGCATGGTGGCAAACGAGCCGGCAAGCTTGACGCTAACGGCCAACGGTCGAAGCGTGACGGTGGAGGGCGACGTGCCGGAGGCGGCGAGAACAGCCCCTATGAGCGCGGAGAGCGTTCGCAAAAGCGTTTGTAAGCTGGGCGGAACCTGCTATGAGGCGGCGCGGGTGACGCTGGAGGTTGGAGAAGGGCTGATGATGCCCGTTTCCCGCCTCAATGAGCTTCGCCGCCGCGGCGTGGAGGCCTTGGAGGCCTCTTGGGCGCCGACTCCCTGCAAGGAGGAGAAAACGGATGGTTGCCATCCTGCGGGAAAGCGGCAAAAAAAGCGCACGGCGAGATTCGATTCGCCCGAGCAGATCACCGAGAGTGCCCTGCAATGGTTTGATGAGATCTATCTGCCTCTGTTCCGCTTTGCGCCCCCTGCCTGCGGTGTGGTGATGCCTCCCGTGATCTTCGACGGAGATGCGGATGAGGTGAGAGCCGCGCTTCGGCGCGCTGTCGAGGCGGGAGCTACGAGAGCGATCGTTGGAAACCTCGGGCATCTTTCGCTGGTGCGGGAGGCAGGCCTGACGCCGGTGGGTGATTTCCGCCTGAACGTTGCCAATCGGGAAACGGTGGCTCTTTACGAGCGTCTCGGGCCGGAGGAGCTGATCCTTTCTCCCGAGCTGACGCTTCCGCAGATGCGGGACGTTGGGGGCAACACGGCGGCGATTGTTTACGGTCGGATCCCTTTGATGACGCTGGAAAAATGCGTTGCTCGCGAGATCGCCGATTGCAATGCCTGCGCCAACGGCCGCTGTGCATTAAAAGATCGCAGAGGCGTGGTGTTCCCCGTTGTGAGGGAATGGAAGCACCGCAACGTGGTGCTAAACAGCCTGCCAACCTGCATGTCCGACCGTGCCGACCAGCTGGCACAGTTCGGAATTTTGAATCAACATTACCTTTTTACTCAGGAAACGTCCCGCGAGGTGGATCGCGTGATCGAGGCTTATCGGCGCGGCCTCCCCATGGAGGGCGAGCTGCGGCGGATCGGAACGGGAAAAAGGTGAAAGGAGTGTTCCCTTGCTACGTGTTTTCTTTTCCAAGCTGAAGGAATCGGCGGTTTCGGTGTTGCCGGTTTCCTTGATCGTTTTGCTTTTGAATCTAACGCCGCTTGTGGACTTTTCCCTTACGGAAACGGTCACCTTCAGTGCGGCCTCTGCGGTGCTGATCCTCGGAATGGGACTTTTCAATCTCGGCGCCGATATTGCCATGACGCCGATGGGCGAGCAGGTGGGCGTGGGACTTTCACGAACCCGCCGCGTGGGGCTTCTTCTGGCGGTCTGCTTCTGCATGGGCTTGCTGATCACCGTGGCCGAGCCGGATCTTTCCGTGCTTGCCGCGCAGGTGAGCGGTCTGATCAACGGCATCCTGCTGATCGTTTCGGTTGGCGTCGGCGTTGGGATCTTTTTGGTGCTGGCGGTTCTGAAGATCATTTTCAAGAAGAGCCTGTCTACGCTCCTGATGTACTTCTACATGATGCTGTTTGCATTGGCATCGCTGGTGGTGATCAATGGAAACGGCGATTTTCTGCCTATGGCCTTTGATTCGGGCGGTGTGACCACGGGGCCCATCACCGTGCCCTTCCTGATGGCGCTGGGCGTTGGCGTGGCGGCCACGCTGGGCGGCAAGAACGCCGGCGAAAACAGCTTCGGTCTGGTGGCGATGTGCTCGGTTGGGCCGATCCTCGCCGTGATGGCATTGGGGATCTCGGTGAACGGCGAGATCGCCTACACTCTCCCCGATTATTCCGTGGAATCCCAGCTGGGATCGGCGCTTCTCTCCACCGTGGCTTCGGTGATGGAGGAGGTGGCCGTTGCCATGGGGCTTGTGGTGGCGTTTTTCTTCGCGATCCAGCTCATCTTTTTACATCTGCCAAGGCATAGCGTGATCCGAATCTGCATCGGCATTGCCTACACCTACGTTGGATTGGTGTGCTTCCTTTCCGCGGTGACCGTTGGGTTTATGCCCATCGGCTACAAGCTGGGCCATTCGTTGGCATCGGGCGATAGTCGTCTGCTCGTTTGCGCGGCCTTCCTGCTGGGAATGGTGGTGGTTCTGGCAGAGCCTGCGGTGCACGTGCTGAATCAGCAGGTGGAGGGGATCACCAGCGGCGCCGTGAGCCGTAGGGCCATGATGCTGGCGCTTTCCATTGGCGTTGGCGTTTCGCTGGGGCTTTCCATGCTCCGCATTCTCTTTGACTTCAGTATTTTGTACTATCTCATTCCGGGCTATCTGATCTCGCTGGGGCTTTCCTTCTTCGTGCCTCCGCTCTACACGGCCATTGCCTTCGACTCGGGCGGCGTGGCCAGCGGACCGCTGACCTCGGGCTTCATTCTGCCCTTATCGGTGGGGGGTTGCGTGGCGGCGCAGGGGGTGTCCTCGGTGATGGCGGATGCCTTCGGCATCGTGGCAATGGTGGCCATGACTCCCTTGATCACCATTCAGCTGCTGGGCTTCCGCGCCGTGGTGAGCGAAAAGGTTCGTAAGCGCATCGCCATGAGAAGAATTCTCGATGCCGACGATGAGCAGATCATTGAATTTATGTAAAGGAGGAGCAGTATGCAGGAACAGATTCAAAAAAAGATGAAGGCATCGGATGCTCCCCATAAGCTGAAGCTGCTCGTGACGGTGGTGAATCAGAACAAGGCCGAGATCTTCATTGATTTTCTGGAGCAGTTTGAGGTGAATCTTCAGCTGCAGATGCACGCCGCGGGAACGGCCGGCTCGGATATGCTTCACTATCTGGGGCTGGAGGAATCCGAAAAGCGCGTGATCTTCAGCATCGTGCGGGAGGATATGGCCTCCGCCGCAATGAAGGGGCTGGAGGAGAAGTTTGCAACCGTGAAGGGCGGGAAGGGCATTGCCTACACCGTTCCGCTGACGGGCGTGATCGGCGCGGCCATCTATCGCTTCCTCAGCAACAGCAAAATGGTTGGAAAGGAGAAAAAATAATGGAATATTCTCATGAGGTGATCGTTTGCATCGTGAACACGGGTTATTCCGAATTGGTGATGGAAACGGCAAGAGAGCATGGAGCGGGAGGCGGAACGGTGATGTTCGCCAGAGGCACCGCCCCTGCGGAGGCCGAGCGCTTCTTTCAGATCGCGGTTCAGCCCGAAAAGGAGATGGTGATGATCCTGATCCCGCGGGAGCTGAGAGACGATATCCTTCACGCGCTTTATAAAAGCGTGGGACTCAACACGGGAGGGCAGGGAATTGCCTTCTCCATGCCCGTTGACAGTGTGGTGGGGCTTTCCTCTGCGGAGCCCTCGGAGGAAGCATGAGAGAGCTTTCTGAAAATCGCCATCTGGCAGTATGGCGCGGCGATCGCGTGATCTGCCGTTTTCTGGCGGCGTGGGTTTGGTTTGCGGTGTTTGTGCTGACGAGAGAGGGCTCCTTCACGGAGCTGTCCTTCGGACAGGAATTTGACCTTTCCGTGGTGGCATTGTGGACGCTGGGGAATTTTATTCTGTTCACTCCCTTTGCGGTGCTGAGCCACCCCTATCACAGCGACTCTTGGTTTTTGCTGGGAGGAGCCACCGTTTGCGTGTGGCTGTGGATGTGTCGGCTACCGTCCACGGGCAATCAATATCTGATCTGGCTGGCCGCGGCGTTGGCCTACGCGTTGTTTGCGGTGTACTTTGTGCGGGCGAATGAAAGGTTCTTCCGCCGTTGGAGCCCCTCGCGGAGGCTGGTGACGGTGGTGGCGGTGGCGGCGGCGGTGCTTTCCTGCACGGTGATCTCGCTGATCACCTGCCGGAGATATCTCACCTTCTCCTCGCCAAACTTCGATTTCGGACTGTTCGTGAATATGTTCCACAATATGAAGGAAACGGGCCTGCCCATGATCACCTGCGAGCGAGACCGTCTCCTCTCCCATTTTGCGGTGCATATTTCGCCGATCTATTATCTGCTGCTTCCTTTCTATTGGCTCATCCCCTCGCCCATGACCATTCAGGTGGGGCAGGCGGTGGCGCTGATGCTGGGGATCATCCCCGTGCTGCTTCTGGCAAAGCATTTCAAGCTTTCCACGTGGGCCACGCTGGGCGTTTCCTTGCTCTATGCCTTCTATCCGCTTTTGTCCACGGGCTGCTTCTATGATATCCACGAAAATTGCTTCCTGCCGCTCTTCCTGCTGCTCACCTTCTATTTCTATGAGAGCAAGCGTCCCATCCCCATGTATCTGTCGGCCGTTTGCGTGCTGGCGGTGAAGGAGGATGCGGCGATGTATCTGATCGTGTTTGCGATCTATCTGCTGTTTTCCAAGAAGGATTGGCTCAGGGGCTCGATGCTTCTTTCGATGTCGTTGGCATGGTTTCTCACGGCGGAGCGTCTGCTGGAGCTCTATGGCCTCGGCATGATGGTGAACCGCTTCGACAATCTGATCTTCGTGAAGGACGACGGATTGTTGGGCGCCGTTAAGACTCTGTTGGTGAACCCCGGCTTCCTGCTCACGCAACTGTTCACCACGTCCAACGGAGGCTGGGATAAGATCGCCTACTTCTGCCAGCTGCTGCTTCCCTTGGGAATGCTGCCCTTCTGCAGCAAAAAGGCCTCCCGCTGGATTTTGGTGGCGCCGATCCTGATGAATCTGCTCACCTATTATCAGTATCAGTATCATCCCGGCTTCCAGTATCATTTCGGCATCTCCGCCTTTTTGATCTACGCGATGATCGTGAACCTTCCCGAGCTTTCCTCGGGCTGGAGACGTTCGCTTTTGGCCGTGGCCGCCGCGGCGTGCCTCACGCTCTACGGCGTTGGTGTGGCACCAACCTATAAAACCTACAGCGAGCGGTGGGAGAACGGCAAGGAGACCTACGCGAAAATGGAAGAGATTCTGGACACGATCCCCGAGGATGCCTCGGTGAACTGCTCCACCTTCCTGCTGGCTCACATTGCCGACCGCGACGTGATCTACGAGGTGGCCTACCACGGAAACAAGACCGACGTGGACTACGTGGTGCTGGATGCGCGCTACAACGATTGGCGGCAGAAGGCAACGCCTTATCTGCAGGAGGGCTATGAGATTACCACGCACGAGCCGGGAATGGTTGTGATCCTGCAAAAAACTGCGAAAACCTAAGAAAAAAACGGAAAAAGCCCTTGACAAGAGGTTGAAAGTGTGATATAATATCACTACCTCTGCGAGAGGGCTTTTTCTTTGTGTCTGAAAACAAGGAAAACGATCGGAGCGGGCGCTACCCGAAAGGGCGCTCCGATGCTTTCGGGAGGGAGGTACACGGGTTTTCCCCGCAAGGGGAGGATCAAATAAATTTGATATGGGAGGTGCCGCTAAATGGCTAATGATGCACGAGTCAAGATTACGCTCGTCTGCACCGAGTGCAAACGCAGAAATTATGACACGAAAAAGAACAAGAAGAATGACCCGGACAGATTGGAAATGAAGAAGCATTGCAAGTTCTGCCGCAAGCACACGGTTCATAAGGAATCGAAGTAAGTTGGAGGGAACGACAAGAATGAAGGGTAAGCACTATCTGAAATGGAGCGTGATCATCGCGGCTTCGCTGATCTATGCGGCGATTCTGGCGATTCCGTTCCTCAACACTGTCACCAATAAGGAAGCAAAGGGACTTCTTGGCATCCTCACCGTTGGTGAGATCATCGTTCTTGGAATTCTGGTGGCCATTCTGGTTGCAGCAATCGTTTTCGTTCTGAAGAAGAAGGAAAGAGCTGCAAAGATGGTTTCGGAATACGAAAGCGAGATCAAGAGAATTACCTGGCTGTCCTGGAAGGATACCAAGAAGAGCACCGTGGTTGTTCTGATCGGTATGGTTGTTTGCGCGGCTGTGATCAGCCTGCTGGACGTGGGACTCGCAAAGGGATTCCTCGCATTTATCACTCTGTTCTGATTGAATCATGAGCGATATCAATGAAATGAACGTTGGCCTGAGATGGTATGTGGCGCACACCTATTCCGGCTATGAAAACAAGGTAAAGGCAAATCTGGAAAAGATCATTGAAAACAGAGGCCTGGGTGACAAGATCTTCGATATCCGCATTCCCACCGAGATCGTGATCGAAAAGAACGGCGACGTGGAGAAGGAAGTGGAAATGAAGGTGTTCCCCTGCTATGTTTATATCAAAATGATCATGGACGAGGAGAGCTGGCATGCAGTGAGAAACATCACGGGCGTGACGGGCTTCGTCGGCCCGGGATCCAGACCCACCCCTCTCACCGATAAGGAGGTTGAGGCGCTTTGCATTGAAAGTAAGCCTCAGGAAAGACTTTCCTTCGCAGAGGGAGACGCCGTGGAAATTATCGGCGGACTGTTCGAGGGCCACAGTGGCGTGGTACAGTCGATCTCCGAGGATCTGAGAAACGTTGTTGTTCTGGTGTCCAGAAACGGCGGAAGAACGATCCCCGTGGAGCTTTCTGTCAGCGACGTAAAGCTGAAGGAGCAATAATTTCATTTTTTGAACCGCAGCGCATCGCGTTGCGAGTGGGAGGAAGAAAAATTTTGCAATTCTTCCGCAAAAAACCACATTTGGAGGTAAATTTAAAATGGCAAAGAAGATTTTAGGTTATATCAAGCTGCAGCTTCCTGCCGGCAAGGCAACTCCGCAGCCCCCCGTTGGTCCCGCACTGGGTCAGTACGGTGTTGCAATTCCCGTGTTCACTAAGGAATTCAACGAGAGAACCAAGAACGACATCGGTCTGATCATCCCCGTGGTGATCACTGTTTACGCTGACCGTTCCTTCACGTTCATCACCAAGACTCCCCCCGCACCCGTTCTGATCAAGAAGGCTGTCGGAATCGAGTCCGGCTCTGCAGCTCCTAACAAGACCAAGGTTGCAAAGCTGACCAAGGAGCAGGTTCAGAAGATCGCAGAGACCAAGATGCCCGACCTTAACGCCGCAAGCCTCGAGACTGCTATGAGCATGATCGCCGGAACCGCGCGTTCCATGGGCGTTACCGTTGAAGAGTAAGGGAGGGTTTGAACAATGGCTAATGTTGGAAAGAAGTATGCAGACAGCGCAAAGCTGTTTGAGAAGTCTAAGCTTTATGAGGTTGCCGAGGCTATGAATCTGGTGTGCCAGACTTCCAAGGCAAAGTTTGATGAGACCATCGAGGTACACGTTCGTCTGGGCGTTGACTCCCGTCACGCAGACCAGCAGGTTCGCGGCGCAGTTGTGCTGCCCAACGGTACCGGTAAGAAGGTAAAGACCCTGGTGTTCACCAAGGGTGACAACGTGCAGAAGGCTCTGGATGCAGGCGCTGACTATGTTGGCGGTGCAGAGTATGCCGAGAAGATCCAGAAGGAAAACTGGTTCGATTTCGACGTTGTGATCGCATCTCCCGATATGATGTCCGTGATCGGTCGTCTGGGTAAGGTTCTGGGTCCCAAGGGCCTGATGCCTTCTCCTAAGGCCGGCACCGTTACCCCCGACGTGGCTCGCGCAGTTACCGAGGCTAAGGCCGGTAAGATCGAGTACCGTCTGGACAAGACCAACATCATTCACTGCCCCATCGGTAAGGCTTCCTTCGGCGCTGATAAGCTGAAGGAGAACTTCGATGCTCTGCTGGGTGCCATTATCAAGGCTAAGCCCGCTGCAGCAAAGGGTCAGTATATCAAGAGCTGCGTGCTGGCGTCCACGATGGGCCCCGGCATCAAGGTGAACCAGGCTAAGCTTGGCTGATTTGATGAAATAAAAAAGAAGGATCCTCGGATCCTTCTTTTTTTCATCTTCATAAAGAAATCGGATCGCGGCTTTGCCGCGATCCGATCCTTTTATCAGATCACTCTCACGCGATGGACGCCCTCGATGGAGGCGATCTTTTGCAGAGCGGCCTCGGAGGGAGCGGCGGAGATGTCCAGAACGGTGTAAGCATTGTCGCCCTTGGACTTGTTGGTCATGTTTTCGATGTTCAGATTTTCCTTGGCCAGAGCATAGGTCACGCCGGTGATCACCGCGGGGATGTTAGCGTGAAGCACGCAGAGGCGGGATGCAGAGGTGCGGGGCTGGGAGAGCGCAGGGTAGTTCACGCTGTTGCGGATGTTGCCGTTCTTGAGGTAGTCATCCAGCTGACGAGCGGCCATCACGGCGCAGTTGTTTTCGCTTTCCTCGGTGGAGGCGCCCAAGTGGGGGATCGCCACGATGCCGGGAACGCCAACCACCTCCTCAGTGGGGAAGTCGGTGACGTAGGCAGAGAGCTTTCCGCTTGCAAGAGCCTCCTTTAGATCGGCGGCGTTCACAAGATCGGCGCGGGCCAGATTGATGACCTTGGCGCCGTCCTTCATCTTGGCGATGCTTTCGGCGCAGATCATATTCTTGGTGTCCTTGGTGGCGGGCACGTGGAGGGTGATATAGTCGGATTTCTCATAAATCTCATCGAAGGTGGCGGCGCGGATGATGCTGTGATCCAGATTCCATGCGGCCTCAACGGAAAGGAAGGGGTCGCAGCCGATCACCTTCATGCCCAGCTGCAGAGCCACGTTGGCGATCAGACCGCCGATGGCGCCCAAACCGATCACGCCGAGGGTCTTGCCCATCAGCTCGGTGCCTGCAAACTTGGATTTGCCCTTTTCCACCTGCTTGGCCACGTCGGCCGTGCCGGCAAGGGAATTGGCCCACTCAATGCC
>JAZRCQ010000190.1:0-10006 GCA_045659845.1 Eubacteriales bacterium | reverse complement strand
GGATTTTAACGGCGGAGCGGGATCTCATTCTGAGCAGCGAGGAGCTGGCAAGGCTCACCGACGGTGCTTTGAAGCAGGCTCTTCCTCGCTTAGCCGCCCTCTGCCGCGCCCTCCCCTCCGACAAGAGCCGACTGGTTCGGGTGGCGCAGGAGAGCGGCGCGGTGGTGGGCATGACCGGCGACGGTATCAACGATGCGCCCGCCCTTCGCCGCGCCGACGTGGGCTTTTCCATGGGCAACGGAACGCAGGTTGCCAAGGAGGCCGGCGACGTGGTGATCCTGGACAACGATCTTTCCTCCATCGTTCGCGCCGTTTTGTATGGCCGCACGGTGTTCAAAAGCCTTCGCAAGTTCATCGCCCTTCAGCTCACCATGAATTTTTCCGCCGTTGGCATCACGGTGATCTGCCCCCTCATCGGCGTGGATTCTCCCGTGACCGTGGTGCAGATGCTTTGGATCAATCTGATCATGGACACCCTCGGCGGCCTTGCCTTTGCGGGAGAAGCACCCCTCCCCGCCTATATGCGGGAGAAGCCCAAAAAGCGGGACGAGGGGATCTTAAACCGCTACATGGCCAGCGAGATCGTTTGGCTGGGAGGCTTCACCGTTGCCCTCTGTCTGGCCTTCCTTAAGGCCCCTGCCGTCACCTCCCGATTCCGCCCCCACGAGGAGAATCTCTATCTCATGACCGCCTTTTTCGCGCTTTTCATCTTCTCCTCTGTGTTCAATTGCTTCAATGCCCGCACCGACCGACTCCGAATCTCCTCCGGCCTCGCCGAAAATCCCACCTTTCTGCTGATCATGAGCGCTGTCCTGCTCATTCAGATCCTTTTCGTTTACGTGGGCGGCGCCCTTCTCCGCACCGCACCTCTGACCTTGCGGGAGCTTTGCTTCACCATGGCGCTCTCCCTCACGGTCTTCCCCTTCGAGCTGATGCGAAAATTCATCCTTCGCAAGATCAAACGCCGAGGAGGGTATTGAGAAAAAATGAATACGAGGGGGGGACTTTTTGAAAAAAGTCCCCCCCTCAACGCCGTCCTCTCCCAAAAGCTAACTAAATAGAGCGTTTTGGATGACGGCACCAAAACGCTTGCGGGAGCCAATGCCGGGTCGAGCCCGCTTGCATTAAGCCCTGCGGCGCGATCTGACGAACGGGGCAGAGGCATTCCCTTTTTTATAGACAAAAACCTTCTTGTGAAGGTTTTTGAAGGGAGCTTGAGGGGAACTTTTTTTCAAAAAGTTCCCCTCAAATGCCTATCCGGCCTCCTCAAACTAACTTATCCGCACGAAGGCGAAGGCGGCCTTTTTTTGTTTCACCGTCGAAGCTGCGGAGGATAAATCGGCCGTGCCCTCTCACCGAAACGGTGGCAGGCGGAACGAGGATGTGATCCACCCGATCCTCCGCCTCGAAATCCACCTCCACCAAGCCCGAGCGAACCGCGGTTTGCGCGGCCTCGCGGGAGAGATTGGTGAGGGCGGCCACCACGCAATCCAAGCGCGCGGAGGCAACGGTGTCGGCGATGGGCTGATAGTGCCTGCCGTCGGTGAAGCCTTCGTCGATCTCGCAGAGAGCGCACCGAACGGTGTCGTTTCCAACCTTTTCCAAGCCCGTGAGCAGGAAGGAGGCCATGCGCTGTCCGCAAAAGACCACCGCGCAAAAGTCGTCCTGCACCGCTACGTCGCCTAAGGCGTCGCGCTCCAGCCCCAGCCCCAGAAGAGAGCCGAGATAATCCCGATGGGTGAGCTTGCGAAAGCCGCTCCCTTGGATCCGCACAGCGCAAACGCGCTCGTCCTCCGCCCCCAATGCCTCGGCGGGATCCTCCCCCTTGGCAGGAAGCAGCTCGGAAGCATCCTCCATATATTCGGGAGCCAAAAAGAGGCAGGTGCGCTCGGCATCGGGGTAGCCGCCCCAGAAAAAGGCCCGATTCATGGCTCCGCGATGGGCAAGAAACCTCTCGGCCTGCTTCCGCTCCCCCGGTGTTAAAAAGCGGCTCACGGAGGCTTCCCCCCGTGAGCTGCACGCCAGATAATCCTCCAATCTTGCCTCCAGCGTTGCGGCCGATTCCCCTCTTGCAGCCTTCATGCCGCCCCCAGAAGCGTTCGAACCACCATCAGGAGCAGAACGGCAAAGAGAAAGGGCATATCCAGCGGCGTTTCCTGAAACCAATTCAGCTTATAGAAAAGCTGACGGATGGGATGGATCACGGGCTCTGTGAGTGCATACAAAAAAGCCGTGAAGCGGTTTTCCTCTCCTCGCATGATCCAAGAAAGGATCGCACGGAGCAAAAGCGCCAGATCCAACACGTCGATGATCACCAGCAGGGTGTGCTGCACCAGATAAAAAGCGTATTCCATAAACGTTAACCTCCATTCAACGGACAAAACAGAACCGTCGGTGATCGCGATCGCCGACGGGTCCTGTCCTATGATGCTTGAGGATCAAACCTCCTCGAATTCCTCCACGATATCCTCGGTCTCCTCGGAAGCGGGAGCAGGCTCCGGCGCAGGCTCCTCCTGCGCAAATCCGGAAATATCCACTCCGGAGGGAGCCACCACGATGGTGGTCTTATTGGTCTTGATCATTTCGCCGCCCAGAACGTAGGCCACGCCGGCCACAAAATCCACCAGACGAAGGGCCTGCTCCTTGGTGACGTCGCTGATGTCCAAAAGAACGATGCATCCGTCCTTGAGGCGATCGGCGATCTTGGGAGCCTCGGTGTGGCTCTTGGGCTTATGATACTTAATGGAAACCTGCTCAGATGCCGCGGGACGGAATTCGGGGTCCTTGCGGGCAGGGCTATCCATCACGGCCGCCTCCTCGTCGATGGCGTTGTTCACCAGACCGTCGGGCTCGGCGTACAGACTCTCGTAATCACCCATGTCCAGATCGGGCTGATCCAGATCATCGGACTCTCTGATAAATTTCTTCAGCAAATTCATATTGTTCCTCCGTTTTCAATCTATTCCTCGAGATCATTCGTTATGCTTCCGGCTCTGCAAAGAGCGCTCTTCCAACGCGGATCAGATCCGCGCCCTCCTCGATGGCAACGTCGAAGCTCTCCGACATCCCCATGGAAAAAAGGGGTCTACCTATATTATGAAGTTTTTTCTCCCAAATGTCAATACCCAAATCAAAAGTTTCTCGAAAATATTTCCGATATTCCTCTTTTTTTTCACATTTTGGAGCCATCGTCATAAATCCGCGCAGCTTCAGGCGGGGAAATGCCGAAAGCCCCAAACAAAGCTCCGCGGCCTCTGCGGGAGATACGCCGCTCTTATTTTCCTCGCCGCCGCTGTTGATCTCCACCAGCACGTCCAGCTCCTTTCCTCGCTTTTCCAGCTGGCGCTGCAGCTCTGCCGCCAGCTTCAGGGAATCGAGAGAATGGAGCATGCAGGCATGCTCGGCCACGTATTTTGCCTTATTGGCCTGCAGCTTTCCGATAAAATGAAAGCGGATCTCCGGGCAATCGGTGAGCGCCTCCGCGTGCTCCACCAGCTGCTGGGCGCGGTTCTCGCCCATGTCCGCCACGCCAAGCTCCCGATGCAGATAGCGGATATGCTCCGCATCCGTGTATTTCACGGCGGCAAGCAGAGTCACCTCTCTTCCCGCTCTCCGCGCCGCGGCCTCCACTCGCTCGGCCACGTTACGGTAATTCTCATCCATATAGGCAAGACCGCTCATTGGTATACCTTCCCATCGTATAGTTTTTTCCCCGACGTGATCATCAGGTCGTTCAATCTCAAATAGCCGATCTCATTGTCGGGATCGGGATCCCTCAAGGCGGCGATCACGTAGCCGTTGCCGCGATAGATCACCTCAATGCGGCGAAACCGCACCGTGCTGTCCTCCAGCACGAACACGCCCGCCATACCGTGTTCCTCCCGATAGGCCGGCTCGGGCACGTACAATCCCTCCGTTGCCCCAACGGTGATGCGAACCGACTGCGAGCGCAGATAGCGGAAGGACAAGGGCGTAACGTCCGAGCGGAAGATCACCAGATCTCCCTCGCCCCCCGTCACCTGTCTCTCGCAAAGCAGCACCAGCTCGGCGCCGTTGCTCTCGGGAAAGGCGATCCGATAGGAAACGCCGGGCTCGAAAAGCTCGCCGCCGTCGGCAAATTCCACCACGGCGTGCCAGGAATAGCCATAGCAGAGCTTGCCCGCGGCAAAGCCCTCCTCCGGGCCGACGGGGCGGCTCTCCTTCAGCGCGGCAAAGCTTTCCGCCGTCAGCGATTCCAGCGCCGCCTCGGTGAAGAGACTTTCATAGCCGTCCACCTCGGAAAGCCCATAGTAGTAGGCCGAGGAGCTTTCGTTGGAAAGGATCACGGGAGTGCCCTGCAGAGCGGCATCCCGATCGGCTCTTGCCCGCTCCGCCGCCGCTCGCAATGCCTCCTCACCTCCCGTGAGGGCACCGTAGCGATTCAGCTGGACGAGCAGACCGTCCTCCAACTCGGAAACGGCGCTCCAATCTCCCTCGCGCACCGCCCTGCGGATCGCCAGAAGATCCTTCACCGCGCCCGCTCTCCAAGCCTCGGCCTTTGCCACCGTTTCGCCCGCCTCGGGCAGGCTGGCCTCCAGCAGAGCCAGCGTTTGGTTCAGAAGATCCAATTCCGCCTGCGCCGCCGCCCGATCCGCGCCGTTGCTCAGAGGGTACACCTCCGCCAGCGACGTGTTTTTTCCCACCTTGGAGCCGCTCTCTGCCAAGGGATGCACCAGCCCCGCCTCAGGCACGGTGAGAAGCGTTTCGTCGCGGAAGATCCACGCCGTGCCGCTGAGCAGGCTGGTGTCGCTGATCTCGCGTGCGGGAGCCGTGAGGAGGCTATCCGATGCGCCAAGCGCATGAAACAGCGTGTAAACGATCAGGCAGAGCAACAAAAACGTGAGCGCCAATCGGCCCAGATGCTCCTGCAGGAAGGCTCTTCTCTTCACGGGCGGTCTCCTTTCTTTCGTTTGTTCAGAGGGCGGTCAGCTCCGCCGCCCGAAGCGCATCGTCCACCAGCTCCTCCAAGGGGCGGCAGGCGCCTCCCCGATCGGCCTCGATCCAGCGAACGTAGTCCTTTGCGCCAAACCAAGTGATCTGCCGCTTGGCATAGCGACGGGTGGCCGTTTTCAAGCGCTCCACGGCCTCCTCTAAGCGCTCCTCGCCCCGCACGCAGGGCAGAAGCTCCTTATATCCGATGGCCTGCGCCGCGGTGGCGTTCACCTCGAACACTCCCGCGCGCCATAGCCGACGCGTCTCCTCCAAAAGGCCTCTCTCCAGCATCTGATCCACGCGATCGTCAATGCGGCGATAGAGCAGGCTCCGATCTCCGTAGCGCAAGCCGATCACCCGATGGTCGTAGGGCCGCTCCGCCTCCGCGGATCGGCGATCCCATTCGGATTTCGGCACACCCGTGAGCCGATAGATCTCCAATGCGCGCATCACCCTCGGATAGTTGTTGGGATGCACTCCCTCTGCGCTCACGGGATCCACCTCCGACAGCCGACGGTGCAGTCCCTCGTTGCCCTCCCGCAGACGAACCTCCTCCAGCTCCCGGCGAATGGCCTCGTTGCGCTCGGGCAAAACCTCGGTGGTGGTGCCGCAAAGCAACCGATCCAGATAAAGCCCCGTGCCGCCGCAAAGGATCGGGATCCTGCCGCGCTCCGTGATCTCGCGGATGGATCTCTCCGCCTCGCGAACGTAGTCGGCGCAGGAAAAGGACTCGGTGGGAGCCACGAAATCGATCAGATGATGGGGCACGCCCTCCATCTCCGCCTCGGTCGGCTTTGCCGTGCCGATCTCCATCTCCCGATAGATCTGCATGGAGTCGCAGGAGACCACCTCGCCTCCCACGGCCTTTGCCAATGCCACCGCCAAGCTGCTCTTGCCGCCGGCAGTGCTGCCAACAACGGCAAGCACCAACGGTTTTTGCACCATCACTTCCGTTATTCCTCTCAAAGCTTTCTCATTCGCAGAGCTCGCAGAACCATGGGGCTGAGAACGAGGTTCACCACGAATTCAAACAGAAAATTAAAGCCCGCAAGGCCCACAAACATATAGAGCGCCACGTTTTCAAAGCCTGCGGCCGAGGCCCAGCCCGAAACCGTGTCCATAAAGAACAGCAGGCATCCCAGGAAAAAGATCCCCGTGTTCACAATGGGGCAGATCGCCGCCGCCGCATAAACACCGAGCGTCTCGCTCTTTTTGGCCAGCAGTCGATAAACGAAGCCCGACGCCAGACCGCAGGCCGCGCCCTTTACCAGAACGGTTGCAACCGTTCCGATGGGATCGATCACCAAAAAGGCGGCGGCGTCGCCGCTGAGCAGAACGATCACACCGAACACCAGCCCCAGCCATGCACCCATATAAGGGCCACACTTGGCCGCCCCCACCACGATGGGGATCAGCACCAGAGAAACAGTAAAGGGCAAAACGGGGATCAACGCCTTGATCCCCAGTGCCAAAAACTGCAGGATCACGACCATCGCCGTTAGCATCGCTCCAAGCGTGAGCGTTCCCGTGGACATTCGTTTGGTTGTTGTTTTCATTTTTTCCTCTTTCCGCTGTCGCTCCGCCTTTCGCGGATGCAACGCTTAAAATTTTATGAATAAAGGCCTATGGGCCCTTATTTCCGATTTTTTGCCGCGATCCTGCAAAGTCCCTCCAGCGTCAGCTGCGGACGGCTCACGTATTCGCGCTTGCAAAAGGGCAGGATCAGCGAAGCAAGACCGCCCGTGATCACCGCCGTCACCCGTTCCTCTCCCATCTCTCCGATCATCCGATCCAAAAGACCGTCCACCATCGCGGCCTGCCCGACCATCACCCCTGCTTGCATGGAGTCACGGGTGTTTTTGCCGATCAGTCGCTTGGGCGGGGAAAGCGGCGCGCCCGCCAAGGCAGCGTTGGCGAGGGAGAGCGCATCCATGGAAAGGCGAACTCCGGGAGCGATCACCACGCCCTGCAGCGTTCCCTCCCGATCGATGGCCGTGAGCGTGGTTGCCGTTCCCAGATCCACGATCACCATGGGCGGGGGCAGCTCTGCCAGAGCCGCCACGGCGTTCGCCACCAGATCCGATCCAAGCTCCGCCTGCGAATCGATGCGGATGTTCAGCCCCGTTCGGATCCCCGGACCAACGGTCTTCGGCTCTATGCCGAGAAGCCGCCGTACCGCCTCCTTCACCACCTCGGTGATCTGCGGCACCACGGAAGAGATCATGCATTCTCTCAGCGCCGACCGATCAACACCGTTCAGCTGCAAAATCCCCTGCAGAAGCACCGCATATTCATCCGCGCTTCGGCCCATTGAGGCCTCCAACCGGCTTTCCATCACCGCTTCAGGCTTCCCGTTCTCCTCGCGAAACACGCCCATCGTGATGCTGGAATTTCCCACGTCCATCACCAAAAGCACTCTCATCCCCTCCTTCTCCGCATATTCCTCGTTGATATTATTATAATTATATCACATTTTTTTCCGCTTGTCAACGGCCACGGCCTCTCAACGACGGTTTTTGAGTATGCAAGGATCCGAAAGCGATGCGGCTTGCAAAGGCTCCCTACCGGATGCCATTTCCCCTCAAAAGGACGAATAGAGCCGCCTCGGAAGCTCCGAGGCGGCTCTGCTTTTTTAAAGCACCTTGCTGAGAAACTCCTTGGTTCTCGGGTGCTGAGGATTGCCGAAGATCTCCTCGGGCGTTCCCTCCTCTGCGATCATGCCGTCATCCATGAAGAGGATGCGGTCTGCCACCTCGCGGGCAAAGCCCATTTCGTGCGTCACGATCACCATGGTCATGCCCTCGTTGGCCAGCTGCTTGATCAGATCCAGCACCTCTCCCACCATTTCGGGGTCCAGCGCCGACGTGGGCTCGTCGAAGAGCATCACCTGCGGATTCATGGCCAGTGCTCTCACGATGGCGATTCTTTGCTTTTGACCGCCCGAGAGCGTGGAGGGATACACGTTTGCCTTCTCCTCCAGACCGATGCGCGCCAAAAGCTCCAGCGCGCGCGCACGGGCCTCCTCGCGGATCTTTTTCTTCACCTCACGGGGAGCAAACCAGCCGCCCGCCTTTTTGGTTCGCAGATACACGGGTGCCATCATGATATTCTCCAGCACCGTTTTATTGGCGAACAGATTGAATTGCTGGAACACCATGCCGATGTTCTCGCGGTGCTTGTTGATATCCACCTTCATATCGGCAAGGTCCTCGCCGTTGAAGTAGATCGATCCGCCCGTGGGATCCTCCATACAGTTGATGCAGCGCAGGAAGGTGCTCTTTCCGCTTCCCGAGGGACCGATGATGGCCACTCTCTCGTTTTTGCGGATCACGTTGTCGATGCTTTTCAGCACGTCCAGCTTTTTCTTGCCGTTCGTGAAGGACTTGCAGAGCCCGCGGATCACGATCAGCTCATCCGAGGTCTCCGCCGGAGTTGTTTTCATTTCATCCATTTTGCTTTCTCCTCTCACGCGCGATCACCGCGGCGCAGATAGCTCTCCAGCAGGCGGAATACCCACGTGATCATCAGCACCAGCACAATATAGATCAGCGCCATCATCAGGTAGGGCGCCAGATATTCATAGTTGACGTTTCCGATCTCGGTGAACACCTTATAAAGATCCACCGCCGCCACAAAGCTCACCACCGAGGTGTCCTTCACCAGCGCGATGAACTCGTTGCCCAGCGTGGGCAGGATGTTGCGAACGGCCTGCGGCACCACGATCTTCATCATGGAGGGAGCAAAGCCCAAGCCCAATGCGCGGGAGGCCTCCATCTGACCGGGATCCACCGACTGGATGCCCGCGCGCATGATCTCGGAAACGTAGGCCGCGCTGTTGAGCCCGAAGATCACGATGCAGGTGTTCAGCGAGCCGAGGCGGAGCCCCATCATGGGGAGCAGCACGTAGTAGGCCAGCAGCAGCTGCACCACAATGGGCGTGCCGCGGAAAAAGCCCACGTAGGCGGTGCAAACGCCGTTGAGGATGCGCCAGATCCGCTTATATTTCGGCATCACCTTCACGGCGGCGATCACCGTTCCGATGGCGATCCCGATGAGAAGGCCCAGCACGGCGATCACGAGGGTGTTCTTCAAGCCCTCGGAAAACACGCGAACGTAGCCCCGATTGGTGTAGAACACCTTCCAGAACTTCGCCCATTCAGCAGAAAAATTCATATCTCTTTCCTTTCACACACAACGGCGGGGGAGAATGCAAGCTCTCCCCCGACCGATCGGTTTCTTATTAGCCGTTCACGCTCTTTGCAATGGCATTTGCGGGAGCGTTGTCCAGAATCACGTAGCTGATCTCGCCGTTTCTCATAGCGGTCACAGCCAGTGCGCCGTAGTCATAGGCCATCTTAGTAGCCTTCAGGCCCTTGAAGCCGTAGCCGTCCTCATTTTCCAGGTCGCCAACGATGTAGATCTCGCCGGTGGTGCCTGCCTGACAGCCGATCTTGGTGTCGGCGGTGAGGGCATCCAGAATGGCAACCACTTCGTCGGCCGTCTTGCAGGCGTCGAAGGTGGTGTCGCTTGCCTTCACGATGAGAACCTGAGAAGCGTTGTAGTAGGAATCCGAGAAGGTAACAACCTCTGCACGAGCGGGCGTTACAGTAAGACCTGCCATTGCGATGTCGCACTTAGAGGTCTCGCCGATGCCTGCAACGGAGTTAACAACGGAGTCGAAATCCATATCCATGATAACGAGCTCCTTGCCAAGATCCTGTGCAAGGTAGTAAGCGATCTCAAGGTCAATACCCGAGTAGTTGCCGTTTGCGTCTACCATCTCAAAGGGCTCAAAGCCGGTGCTGGTAGCAACTACGAGCTGATCCTTGGTGGCATCCAGCGTAGCAGACTTGAAGGTGAAGGGAGTGCCGTCACCAAAGTAGTTGTTGCAGATCTCATCAAACTTTCCGTTTTCCTTGATCTCCGCCATAAATGCGTTTACGGCTGCAAGAAGCTCTGCGTCATCCTTTGCAACTGCGAAAGCGTACTCTTCTTCGCTCAGTGCGATATCGATTACCTTTGCAACCGCTACATC
>JAZRCQ010000189.1:0-8198 GCA_045659845.1 Eubacteriales bacterium | reverse complement strand
AGCCATGGCTATGAGCGCAGTCACCGCGACGCCGTGGAAAACACGCTGAAGGTACTGAAGGGATATCTGGAGATCTGAAAGAAGATCGGCGGAAGGCAGGGCTTTTTCCCCGCCTGCCGCCGATCCTTCGGGGGATAAAATTCGGCAGACCTCGCATTTTTAACCGTTCTTCCGATATTTTCCCTTGACAATTTTGTTCAGCTTTGCTATAATATAAGGTGATGTGTCAACAAAATGACGATCCATTTCATTCATTATGGAGGAAAAACATGAAAAAAATCGTAGCATGGCTTCTAACAGCAGTGGTTTTGGTTGGCGGCCTTCCGATTTCTGCTTATGCAGAGAACGCCTTGAGCGCTGAGCTGATTGAGCAGGCAAGCCAAGAGCTGCAGGATGGCCCCGTGATCCTGGCGCAGCCGGTGCCCGACGTTGCCTCGATCGGCGAAAAAGCTACGCTTTCCGTTGCGGTTGAAGGAAAAGGCATCTCTTATACGTGGTACTTCCGCAACACGCCCACAAGCCCGTTCAGCAAGTCCTCTCTCACCGGAAGCACCTATACGCTGACGGTGACGAAGACCAACATCAACCGTGAGGTCTACTGCGTGATCACCGATGCGCTCGGCAATCGCGTCACCACCGAAACGGTTCGTCTGGTGCAGGAGGCGGACAAGCCCGTGATCCTTGCTCAGCCCGTGCCTTCTGCGGCCGCCATTGGCGAAAAAGCCAACCTCACGGTGGAAGCTAAGGGCGAGGGACTCACCTACGCGTGGTATTTCCGCAACACGCCCACAAGCCCGTTCAGTAAGTCCTCTCTCACCGGCAGCACCTATACGCTGACGGTGTCGAAAACCAATATCAACCGTGAGGTCTACTGTGTGATCACCGATGCCTTCGGCAATCAGGTAACCACCGAAACGGTTCGTTTGGTTCAAGAGGCAGAAAAGCCCGTGATCCTTTCTCAGCCCGTTCCCTCTACGGCCACTATCGGTGAAAAGGCCAGCCTGACCGTGAAAGCCGAAGGCACGGGGCTCACCTATCAATGGTATTACCGTAACACCCCCACGGGTGCGCTTTCCAAGTCCACCATTACCGGCAGCACCTACACGCTAACGGTCTCAAGCACCAATATCAACCGCGAGCTTTATTGCGTGATCACCGATGCCTTCGGCAATCGGGTGACCACCGAAACGGTTCGCTTGGTTCAAGAGGCAGAAAAGCCCGTGATCCTTTCTCAGCCCGTTCCCTCCGCGGCCGCTATCGGTGAAAAGGCGAGCGTTTCCGTTGAGGCGAAGGGCGCGGGACTGACCTACACGTGGTACTTCCGCAACACCCCCTCCGCTCCGTTCAGTAAATCCACGCTGACCGGCAGCACCTACACGCTGACGGTTTCCAAAACCAATATCAACCGTGAGCTTTATTGCGTGATCACCGATGCCTTCGGCAACCGGGTGACCACCGAGCTGGTGCGGTTGGTTGCTTCTGCAGAGGAGCAAGGCTCCGTAACGTATTATCAAACGTTGACGGACGCGCTTCTCGGCAGGGCGGGCAGCTCCTCTGCGGACGGTGCGGCTGTGATGGCTGAGCAGAAGGAAGGAAAAACGGTTGTAACGCTTTTGCAGAGCCTCGCGCTCGAAGAAACAGTCACGGTTCCCTCCAACCACGTGCTCTGTCTGAATGGCTATGAGCTGATCTCCTCCGCATCTCCCTCCGTGATCGTGAAGGAGTCGGCTGTGATCGATGGCTCCAAGGAAGGAAGCCGGATCTCCGCTGAGAACGTGTCGGCACCCTTCGTGCTGATCCGCGTGGAGGGCTCCTGCGAGATGAAGGGCGGCACTTATGCCGTTTCGGCTAAAAATGTGAAAACCACCTACGGCATCTATGCGGTTTCCGGAGCCACGCTCACGGCCCCCGATCTGGTTGTGAGAGTTTTGGACCGAGCCTACGGCGTGGTGGTTGGCGTATATGGAGAAAAGAACTCCACTCTCCTGATCGCGGATTCCGATATTCTGGTCACCACGGAGAGCAGTCTTGATAATATCGGTGTTTACTCCAAGGGCAACGCCGTTCTTGAAAATTGCTCTGTGATCAGTGAGTCCGATTACACCGGCGCAAACGGAGCCTACACCTCGCTTTCCCGCGGCGTTCTTTTTGAGGGCGTTATGACCATGAGGGATTGCTATGTTTGGGGTGCGCACTCGGGCATCACCGCCAAGGGCGCGCTCACGATCCACGGAGGCGTCTATGAGGGCTACGGCCATGGAGGCATCTATTTTGCCGGAGCAGGCACCACCTCCTACGTTTATAATGCCACGGTGAGATGGGCAGAGATGCGAGAGGGAACGGTGGCCGACAGCGTTGCCGGAACCAACGGCGCGGGCTTCTATATCGGCGGCGCCAACAACGTGAAGGTCTATATGGACGGCTGCAGCGTTTACGCCACGCTGTATGGTGTGGTGCTGCGTGATTCCGGCGGCGAGAAGGGCAATGATCTCTTCATCAGCAACACCGTGTTCACGGGCTGCTCCAGATATGCCTTCAGAAATTATCATTCCTATTCCAAGGCCGTTGTGATGGTTTACGACGGAGTCGGAAACGACTATTCCGCCATCACCGGAACGGTTTACACGTGGTCCTCCCGTTATGAGAAGACCGACGTCTCCTACGCCCTTGCCGACAAAAAGGAAAATTGAATCCGGGGAGACCGACCGAGCAAAAGCTCGGCCGGTCTCCCTTAAAACAAATCGCGAAAATGAACGCCCCGAAGGGGAACGGCAGAGGCAGCCGCACGAGCTGCATTCTGCTTGCAGGGGCTGCTTTTTTGCCTCGTTTTCCCGGAAAACGGCATGCATGGACAGGCGATAAAACAAAATAATGACAAATATTTTTTTTATTTCACTTGACAACATTTCTTCAGTATGTTATAATTACAGAGCAATACTTATTTGGAGGCAAATTATGAAGCACATCAAGACGATTGAAACGAAGAACCTTTGCCAAAGCGCTAAGAACGGCGGATGCGGCGAGTGCCAGACCTCTTGCCAGTCTGCTTGCAAGACCAGTTGCGGTATTGCAAATCAGCAGTGCGAGGGCAATAAGGCAAGCAAATAATTGCAATATAGAAAATGCCGCCTGCTTGGGCGGCATTTTCTATGAAAGCGCTGAATCAGGAAGGGGAACGGGTTATGATACATCAATATAAGCTCGGCGGCTTTAACATTGTGCTCGACGTTTGCTCGGGCGCCATTCACGTGGTTGATGACGTGGCGTACGATATGATCGGGCTGTTTTCTTCCGAACCGAAGGAAGCCGTCGTGGAAAAAATGAGAGAAAAATATCTCGGAAGGGATGGGATCACCGAGCGCGATATCGAAGAGTGCTACGAGCAGGTCCTTTCTCTCAGAGATGAGGGCAGGCTGTTCTCTCCGGATCACTTTGCGCCCATGGCGGGAACGCTCAAGGAGAAGACCTCCGGCGTGGTGAAGGCTCTGTGCCTGCACATCGCGCACACCTGCAATCTGAACTGCTCCTATTGCTTTGCAAGTCAGGGAAAATACCACGGCGAGAGATCGGTGATGAGCTTCGAGGTTGGCAAGCGCGCGCTGGATTTTTTGGTTGAAAACTCCGGCACGAGAAGAAATCTTGAGGTCGACTTTTTCGGCGGTGAGCCTCTTCTGAACTTTGGCGTGGTGAAGGAGCTGGTTGCCTATGCGAGAAGCATCGAAAAGGAGCATAACAAGAATTTCCGCTTCACGCTGACTACCAACGGTATGCTGATCGATGATGACGTGATCGATTTCGCAAATCGCGAATGCGCGAACGTGGTTCTCAGCCTCGATGGAAGAAAGGAGATTCACGATCGCTTCCGCGTGGACTATGCGGGCGCGGGAAGCTTTGATAGGATCGTTCCGAAGTTTCAAAGGCTTGTGGAGGCGCGCGGAGGGAAGAACTACTATATGCGCGGCACCTTCACCCATGCGAATCCCGATTTTCTGGAGGACATCAAGGTGATGCTGGATCTCGGCTTCAACGAGCTTTCGATGGAGCCGGTGGTCTGCGCTCCCGGAGATCCCGCGGAGCTGACGGCAGAGGATATGGAGATCGTGAAGGATCAATATGAGAAGCTTGCCGAGCTGATGCTTCAGCGGCATAAGGAGGGAAGGCCCTTCACCTTCTATCACTATATGATCGACCTTACGGGCGGTCCTTGCATTTATAAGAGGATCTCCGGCTGTGGCTCCGGCACCGAATATATGGCCGTCACGCCGTGGGGCGATCTCTATCCCTGCCATCAGTTCGTGGGCGAGGAGCAGTATAAGCTCGGAAACATCTACGACGGCGTCACCAACAAGGCGGCGCAATGTGAATTTGCGGAATGCAACGTGTACGCGCGTCAGGAATGCCGCGATTGCTGGGCAAGGCTTTATTGCTCGGGCGGCTGTGCGGCCAATGCGTTCCACTCCACGGGCTCCGTGAAGGGAGTCTACAAGGCGGGCTGTGAGCTGTTCAAAAAGAGAATGGAATGTGCCATCATGCTGGAGATCGCCAAGCAGCTTGGAGATGAGGAGGCATGAAAACGCCCATTGCTGATTTTCTGGAGCGGTATGCCGAATCGAGCCGCATTCGTTTGCATATGCCCGGACACAAGGGCAGAGGCGAGACGGAACGAACCGACGTTACCGAAATTTTCGGCGCGGATAGCCTTTTTGAAGCGGACGGCATCATTGCCGAATCCGAGCGGCTGACCGGCGAGCTCTTCGGCGCCGACAGCTTCTATTCCGCGGAGGGCTCGTCTCTTTCCATCAGAGCCATGCTGCATCTTGCCTGCCTTTATGCGAGAGAGCAGGGAAGGGAGCCTCTCGTGCTGGCCGGAAGAAACGCGCACAAGAGCTTCGTTTCCGCGGCGGCGTTGATCGGCTTTTCGGTGGAGTGGATCTATTCCGGAGAGAGCTATCTTGCCTGTCGCGTCACCCCCGAGGAGCTGGAAAAGAGGCTTTCCTCGATGCATCCGAAGCCGACGGCGGTGTATCTCACCTCCCCCGATTATCTCGGCAACGTGGTCGATCTTTCGGGCTTGTCGGCCGTTTGCAAGGCGCATGAGGTGCTTCTTCTGGTCGACAATGCCCACGGCGCCTATCTGAAATTTCTCACGCCCTCGCGCCATCCCATCGATCTCGGCGCGGATATGTGTGCCGATTCGGCACACAAAACGCTCCATGCGCTCACGGGAGCGGCTTATCTTCATATTTCAAAGGATGCCCCGCGCGCCTTCCGCAACGGCGCAAAGGCGGCCATGGCGCTGTTCGCGTCCACCAGCCCGTCGTATCTGATCCTTTCCTCGCTGGATCGGCTGAACGCGATTCTGCGAGACGGATATCGCGAGAGATTGGAAACGGTGGCCCGTCAGCTCGGCTTGCTCAGGCAACGGCTTTCGGACGTTGGCTACACCGTGCTTGACGGCGAACCGCTGAAGATCACGATCTCGGCAAAGCCGTACGGCTACACGGGCGAGGAGCTTTCCCGGTTTCTTTATCAGAAAAATATCGTTTCGGAGTTTTCCGATCAGGACTTTCTCGTTTTGATGCCCTCTGTTGATACGTCCGACGAGGAGCTGGAATCGCTGGCTTCCGCGCTGTGCGCGATCCCAAGAAGAGAGCCGATTCTCGATACGCCCCCAATGCTTGCTCCTGCGGTCCGCGTTCTTTCGCCGAGAGAAGCGATCCTTTCGCCAAGCGAGGAGGTAGAGGTGGAGCAGGCGGTGGGCAGAGTGCTTGCCTCCGTGACGGTCTCCTGCCCTCCCGCAGTCCCGATCCTGGTGTCGGGCGAGGCGGTAAGTGAGGAGGCAGTGCTTGCCTTCCGATATTACGGAACGAAGTCGATCCGAGTGGTGAAATAAGCTCAAAACAAAAACCGTGACTCCTGCTTTTGCGGCAGAGGTCACGGTTTTTTGTTCTTCTCCCGAGGGGATGCTCAGATGGGGGTGCCGTCGGGGCGGAAGAGAGGAAGCTCCTCCAGATAGGAGATGTCGGTTCGGTCGCGGGCGCCACCCTCGGCCAGCACGGCCATGCGCCCAACCACGATCCCGCCTGCATGAAGAACCAGCTCCTCGATGGCTCGCAGGGAATCTCCCGTGCTGATCACGTCATCCACGATCACCACGCGCTTGCCGCGCATCATTTCGGCATCCTTGCCGTCCAGATAGAGCGTTTGCTTCTTGGCGGTGGTGATGGAATTCACCTCGCAGGAGAAAACGTCGGTCATATAGAGCTTCTGCATCTTTCTTGCCACCACGTAGTTGTTGGATCCCGACTGGCGCGCCATTTCAAAGAGCAAGGGGATCCCCTTGCTTTCGGAGGTGATCATGATATCATGCTCGGGGGCGAGCTTGAGAAGCTCGCGCGCGCAGGCACAGGTCAGCTCCACGTCGCCGAAAATCACGAATGCACCGATGGAAAGCTCGCTGTTGAGCGGACAGAGCGGCAGCTCTCTTTCGAGCCCCGCAACCTTGAGAGTGTAGGTCTTTTGCATGATGGTAACCTCCGATCGGCATTGCCGAAAAAATGTTGTGCGATCCTTATACTATTATTATAATCAAAAATACCGTTCTGTCAAGCGGAGTTTGGCAAATCGTGCGGAAAGATGGGAAAAACCGAGGATCGATTTAGAGATTTCCAAAATTTTTTGACGAAATGTATTGATTTTTGTTAATTTTTGTTATATAATGGGGTTACATCCAAATAAATTTTTCGGGAGGACGAAAATCAATGGATAAGTTTTTCAAAATCACCGAGCGAGGCTCAAACTACCGCAAGGAGATCGTTGGCGGTCTCACCACCTTCTTTGCCATGGCGTATATCATCTTTGTGAACCCTGCTCAGGTTGCGGCGGAGGGCGCAAACGGCTGGTTGGCCGCGCTCGGCGCTGATTCCGCGGCATTGGGACAGATCTGGAACTCGGTCTTCGTTGCTTCGGTCCTGATCGCCTGCCTCGGCACGCTTCTCTATGCCTTCTACGCCAAGCTCCCCTACGCGCAGGCCTGCGGCATGGGCCTGAACTCCTTCTTCTGCACCTGCTTTATTTCCGGTGCCTACTTTGCGGGCGTGGATCTGATCGGCGGCTACCATTCCGGCATGGTGCTGGTGTTCCTTTCCGGTATCATCTTCCTGGTCCTTTCCGCCACCGGCGCGAGAGAATACATTGCAAAGGCAATGCCCGATTGTCTGAAGAAATCCATCCCTGCCGGCATCGGCCTGTTCATTGCCTTCATCGGCTTGAAGAATGCAGGCCTTGTGGTGGCTAATCAATACACCTTCGTGCAGTTTGTGGACGTGAACGGCGCGTTTGCTCAGATCGGAGAAAACGGCGTGACCGCGCTGGACGCATGGCGTCAGCTGGCACCTGCCGTGATCGCCTTCCTCGGCCTTGCGATCATCGCCGTGCTCACCAAGCTCAACGTGAAGGGCGCCGTTCTGATCGGCGTGCTTGCTTCCTCCGTGCTCTACTACGTGATCACCCTGCAGGTTCCTCAGTTTGATTTCTCCACCATCGGACAGTCCTTCAAGGATTTCGGCGAGATCGGAATCGTTGGCTTGTTCAAGGGAGAATCCTGGAAGCTGGCCTTCACGGGCGCGCACATCGGCGGCATCTTCTCCGCTATCGTTCTGATCATTTCCTTCTGCATCGTGGATATGTTTGACACGGTCGGCACGCTCTACGGAACGGCCACCGAGGCAGGCATGCTGGATGAAAACGGCGACCCCATCGACATGAACAAGGCTATGGCCTGCGACTCTGTTGCAACCGTTGCCGGTGCGGCTCTGGGAACCTCCACCTGCACCACCTTCGTGGAAAGTGCCTCCGGCGTGGCCGCAGGCGCCAGAACCGGTTTTGCAAGCCTTGTCACCTCTATCTGCTTCTTCCTCTGCCTCTTCCTCACGCCTCTGGCGAGCATCGTTCCCTCTTGCGCAACGGCTCCCGCGCTGATCTTCGTTGGTGTGCTGATGATGAAGAACTTCGGCAACGTGGATATGACCGACATGAGAAATGCCGTTCCCGCATTCCTCACGCTCATCATGATGCCCCTCACCTACTCCATCTCCAACGGTATCGGCATCGGATGCATTTCCTACATTCTGATCACCCTCTTCACGGGTAAGTTCACCAAGAAGGATCTCGTGGCCGTTGTGATCGCCCTGATCTTC
>JAZRCQ010000188.1:0-26634 GCA_045659845.1 Eubacteriales bacterium | reverse complement strand
GAGAGCGTCCCTTGCCGTGTTCGGTGCATTCACGGCAGTCATTATCTATGGTGGCATTATGAATCCCGCCGCCGCTATGATGATGTCAAGTGAAACACTTAAATGGGAGACCATCCTCGCCTGCTACGTAACCGGACTCCCCATGGATCTCATCCACGGCTTTGGCACGGTCATCTTCCTTATGATCGCCGCAGAACCGATGCTGGAAAAGATGGATAGGATCAAAGTTAAGTACGGTATCGCAGATTAAAAAAGCGTCTTGCGCTTTTCGGTGCAAGACGCTTTTTGATTAGCCTTCATAGCAGAACAAGATTCTGACGAGATTGTAGATGGGGCGCTTGATATTTAAGGGTCTGACAAATCCGATGTCATAGATAAATGAGGCAGTTTCACTGCTTTCCTTTACATTCCACTTTTGTTTTGTCGATATACCACCTGCCAAAAAGCAAAAAAGTGGTTGGACGATAACCAAATTGAATATGAATTTAGAGATATTAAGCTTGAGAATCCCACGCTTGATGAGTTGACGGAATGGCACAAGAAAAGCGGTTTGCCACTCAAAAAGTTCTTTAACACAAGCGGACTCTTGTATAAATCTCTTGATCTAAAAAACAAACTGCCCCAAATGAGCGAGGACGAAATGCTGAAACTTCTTGCAACCGACGGGATGCTCGTCAAGCGTCCGTTGCTTGTTGGAAATGGTTTTGTGTTGGTTGGATTCAAAGAATCCGATTGGAAAATTAAAACCGAAAAATAATTTGTCGCCTGCCATGCGACCAAACCTCTTTTTGTACGTGCTATACTATAGGCACAAAAACAAAGGGAGGTTTTTTTTAATGAGAAACAACGTAACAGAACTGGTATTTATTTTGGACAGAAGCGGATCGATGTCGGGCTTTGAGGCAGACACCATCGGCGGTTTTAACGCCACCATCGAAAAGCAGAGGGCGCAGGACGGCAAGGTCTATGTTTCCACGGTGCTGTTTGACGATGAGAGCAAGGTGATCCACGACAGGGTTGACATCAACGAGATCAAATCGATGACTCGCAACGATTATCAGGTGGGGGGATGCACGGCTCTGCTGGATGCCATTGGCGGCGCGATCCATCACATTGGGAACGTACACAAATACGCCCGTCCCGAGGACGTCCCCGAGCATACCGTTTTTGTGATTACCACAGACGGCATGGAGAACGCCAGCCACCGTTATTCCAGCACAGCGATCAAGCGTAAGATCCAACGTCAAACCGAGAAATACGGTTGGGAGTTTATCTTCCTCGCCGCGAACATTGACGCAGTGGAAACGGCAGAGAATATTGGCATTCGTCGGGAACGCGCTGCCAATTATCGTCAAACATCCGATGGGATTGACAGAAGCTACTGTGCCATGAGCGAGGCGATCACCAAAGTCCGCTGCGGTTGCGCTGACAAAATGGATCTTGACGCATATCTCCAAGAGAACGAGAAAACCAAATAAAAATCGCTCCATTTTCCGTCGGGTGTGTATTATAACTCTGATCGAGAAATTTTGCAAGAGGTTTTGGGATTTTTTCTTAATTAAATTGTTACTTCTTTGATAACAAATTCTGATTTATCTGATCTTCACGGCTCAAAAATTACACCACTGTAATCAAAGAAAACGCCAACCCGATCAGGAATAGATTTTCCCCCTTGACAAATTGGAAAAAATATGGTATAATATGGAAAATTGATTTGGAACAGGCTGTTTTATTATCCTGGTCAGCAGCACTATTCCACATGGCACGCAAATTTGCATTGCCGTTACATAGCATCGCACAAAAATTGAGAGGTGTATCCCCTCGTTTTGTCGTTGCTTATGTAACGGCTTTTTTGTTTTTCAACCATCAAAAAAGGGGGGATGACAGGTGAATTTGTAGCAGAAATCAAACTGTAAAAAGAATCAAAAAAACGATGAAAGGAGATTGTTGCAAGAAAAAACAATGCAAAGAAAGAAGAAACCTTCAAGGATTAAGGCAGCATCGGCAGAATGTATTTGAACGAAAAAACGTCGCCGACAAACAGATTTTTTCCAATGCCCAATGCCATCTTTCGCGTCGGTTTGAACGCGGGAGAGATCGCCGTATACACTTATCTGATGTACTGTGAAGACAGGAAGACATATCAATGCTACCCCAGCTATACCACCATCGGTGAGGCGGTTGGGATGAGCAAAAGTACGGTGAAAAAGCATGTGGACAGATTGCGAAACAAGGGTCTGATCGAAACCCAATATACCACTGTCACTACCAGGGACGGACGCACGCATAATGGTAGTTTGTGCTATACGATCCTTCCCATTGAGCCAATTGAGGAAGCCTATTTTGAGAAAATTCTACGCCTTGAAAATGCAAAAAAGATGATGAATCAGCAACTTGAAAAGCACGAAAAAGCCAAAGAAAGATCATCAGGAAAGGAGATAAACCATGAAGCAATCGCTCTATAAAAAGCGTGAGGATATGCCCATGTTTCTCACAGTCATGGACGTTGCGAATCTGCTTGGGATCTCACGGGCAAGCGCTTATGAGCTGGTGCGTGAAGAAAATTTCCCGAAGCTGAAGATCATTCAGGGGAGAATTATCATTCCAAGAGATCGGCTTTTGGAGTGGCTGGATGAGCAAGTTCGGTACGATAAAATCGTCTGAAACGGCGATTTTTGAGAGGAAAAATTAACTTCGATTTTCAAGCAGGAGAAAGCAAAGACGCCAGAGCAGGCGTCTTTGCAGACAACATCGGACGGCAGAGCCGACCGAAACCCCAGTGTTTACACGGCTTTTGAACGCTTTTATTTTGGCGCTTTTTATGGGTCAATTGAGAGTTTTACGGTGACTGTTGGTGTCAACTGCAGGCACCTAAAATATGTGAAATACAGCGTTTATAAGACTTTTTGTGGGCGCTTTTGGTTGGTGTATTGCCCTAAAAATCACAAGAAAAGGAGAGTATTATGGATTCCGAAAACAAAAGAAGAATCAGTATCTATTTGGATAAATCAATCGTTGAAAAAGCGGATGCCTCGCTTGAATTATGCGGTTGTTCCTCGCGCAACGAGCTGGTTGCAAAGGCGATAGAGTGTTATATTTCAGAAAGTGAATTGGCAGGAGCGAGCCAATATCTTGTAGAACGAATATCAAAATCCATTGCGAAAGCAAACGACGTGACACTCAAACAGGTTACAACAGGCCTCTTTCGATATGCAGTCTATCTCGATATGATGATACAAATGCTGGGTCAGGCGATGGAATATGACGCGTCGGATCTCAAACGAATGCGTAGCGAAGCATACAGAAATATCAAAAGCGAAAAAGGGAAAGTTTCCTTCTCGGACATCATGAATCACAGTCTGTACCTCGATGATGTTTTTGATGTCTGAACTGATAACTTTTCGCAAAAGGGCTGGATATATGGGAAAAGGTGTGGTATGATTGACGGTACAAATCAAAGGCAAGAAAAGAGAACACATGGCAAAACTAATCAGCAAACACGTGGGCATCATTACCTCAATCCAGCCAACGGAATGGGTGGAAAACATGGAAGAATGGGCATGGCGAAAGAAGTACGAAAACTTCCACGGCATTATCCATATCTACCAAAGCAAACACAAGAACCCAAGTCAATACTTCCTCGCTGCATACGATCTGGAGTTAGACTGTTTGACAACAGGTATCGGTAAACTGACATACGAGGACGAACTGCTCACACTTAAAACACGGAACAGCATCTACACAGTTAAACTTATCTACACAGATGAAAAGGCGGGTGAGTAAATGGCAAATAAACGCAGACCCCAGGGCGACGGCACCATCCGAAAACGCGCCGACGGAAGATGGGAAGGTCGTATCATCATCGGGCACAAGAACGATGGTGCTCCCATGTACAAGTCGGTATTCGGCAAAACGCAGAAAAGCACTCTAAAGCAGCTCCATCAAATGATCGACCTCTACCGTGACGTTGACCTCACAGAAGAATGCCGAATGACACTCGGCGAGTGGCTTGATAAATGGTTGGACGAATATATGATCTTCTCTCTGCGAGAGAACACGATGAACGGCTATCGATCCATCATAGAAAACCAAATCAAGCGATTCATCGGCGATAAACAGATCGCCTACCTTACCACGCAAGACGTGCAGAAATTTTATAACACCATCAAGAAGAACGGCAGAGTCGCAGAGCATCCCATCCACGGCTACAAGCTTGCAGATGTTATGGTCAGAAAGGTTCACATGGTACTGCATCAAGCCTTGGATGCAGCCGTAAAGGAAAAGCTTATCGTAAGGAATCCAACAAACGGTACGACCATCCCGAAAAAGAGCCACACGGAAAAGCATGTGTTCGATGACGAGCAAATGGATCTGTTCATGGAAGAAATAAAAAAAGAGCCATATTGGTATGACTTCTTCTATGTGGAGCTTATGACAGGTTTGCGGCGCGGAGAAATTTGCGGTCTCCAATGGGGCGATATCGACTTTGAATTAAATATTATGAGAATCTCAAGGTCGGTTAGTAAAAAAGCAGGCGGCGGTTTGATCATTGGCGAAACCAAGACAGATGCAGGCATACGAAAGATTGTTATGCCGCCCAGCGTGGCAACGCTACTTGCAAACAAGAAAGCAGAGGCGATCAACGAATGGGTGTTCCCACATTATATGAATCCGAATGATCCCCTACATCCCGACTCGGCGTATAACAAACTCAAATGGATACTCAAACGAATCGGTCTGCCCCACATGCGCTTCCATGATCTACGCCATACCTTCGCAACACACGCAATGCAAGGCGGTGTAGATGCTAAAACGCTGTCGGGCATCCTCGGTCACACGGACGCCAGCTTTACCTTGGATACCTACACCCACGTAACGGGCGATATGCAACGCAATGCCGCATCGGTAGTAAGCAATATGATGAAAAATTTTATGATAGGAGAAACAGCGGATGGTTAATGTCAGACGAAAGCAGGGCGAGGGTACGATGCGCCTTCGCTCGGACGGTCGATGGGAAGGACGAATCGTTGTGGGGTACGATGAAAACGGCAATCCCAAGACCAAGAATGCCCTTGCAAAAACAAAAGGCGAATGCGAAGAAAAGCTTGCCGATCTAAAGGAATCCCTCGGCAGGCTCTCGGATAGAATAAAACCGGATATGCCATTGGGAGATTGGATTGACCTATGGTATCAGTATTATTGCAAGCCTGCACTGCGAGCAACGACGGTAGAAACCTACGAAAACTACATCTATCGCCATATCATCCCCGAAATTGGCGGCATTCTCTTATGCAATCTTACCCACAACGATCTACAGCAATTTTACGCGAGGCAAAAGAAGAACGGCAGACTGAAGAATATTGAGTATCACGGAACGGGTTTATCCGACAGATTCGTAAGATGTATTCACACCATATGCAGAGCAGCACTGGAACGAGCAGTTGCCGACGGACTCGTCAGTACAAATGTATCGATTGGCTGTAAACTCCCCCCGAAAAAGAGTCGTGAGATGAAGATACTCACGCAAGCGGAAATCGTCAGATTGCTTTCCCGTGCGAAAGAGGAAGGATACTACGAAATGTTCCTTCTCGAATTGACCACGGGAATGCGTCGGGGCGAAATACTCGGATTGAAATGGAGCGACCTCAACCTGCGGACAGGCGCTCTACGAATCGCAAGACAGATATCGACCAAAGGTGAAGCAGAACCGAAAACCAAGGCATCGATCAGAACGATACTACTTCCGCCCGAAATGCTCTCAATCCTCGAAAGCATGAAAACAACGGCAACCTGCGAGTGGATATTCCCATCCCCCGTCAACGAGGGTGAACCGAGAAGCCCATCTGCTGTATGGAAGCGATTCAAGATGATCCTTGAGCGATCAGGATGCAAGAAGATACGCTTCCACGACCTACGGCACACCTTTGCAACCATGGCACTCGAAAACGGAATGGACATCAAAACGCTCTCGTCAATGATCGGTCATGTCAGCGCAGAAACTACTCTGAATATCTATAGTCACGTGACCGATACCATGCGAGCGCAGGCGGCAGTGAAGATCGACCGCGAGATCGGCGGTACAAACGCCCCGTTGCCCGGACCAACTGAGAACAAGGTGAGTGCCCCCCCATCCTCTCAAAACGCCACAAAAGCAATTTTTGAGGGGTACACGCCGAAAATTCGAAAGCGTGGTACGGGTTGTGTGTATCAGGTCAACGATCACCTGTGGGAAGGAAGCTTCTATCCGAAAATGCCTGATGGTAAAAGAAAGAAGTTCAATGTGTATGCCAAGACGAGAGAAGAATGCGAAAAGCTCCTTGCGGAGATGATAGAAAAGAAAAAAGCCGAGATGAAAGCAGAAAAGGAGAAAAAGGAGTAGTTTTTGTAAGTGGTCAAACATGTGGTCAAAGATAAAAAACGGGCTTGTTCACCCTCAATGCGAGGGAGAGCAAGCCCGATGTAATTATCACAAAAAAGCGAGATTTCAAGAGATTTTGCGAGAAAACAAAAGAAAAACGGAGATTCGGTCAAATCTCCGTTGATGGTCGAGGTGACAAGATTCGAACTTGCGACTTCTACGTCCCGAACGTAGCGCTCTACCAAGCTGAGCCACACCTCGTGATTTACCACGGTATTATACCATGATTTTGGCTTTTTGTCAATGCTTTTTTGAAAAACTTTTCCTTTTTATGCGGGAAATATTCTTGTTTGCGGCTTTTTTTGTGAAAGAATATTGCAAAAATTGATCCTTTGTGATATAATAAGACAATTGCCCGGAAGGAGGGATCCTGTGTCTGTTGTGTTTTTTAATCATCGCTCGGCGGTGAGCGTTGGCAGAAGCGTGACGCCGGCGGCAAATGTTGCCGCTGCGCATTTCGACCACCATTGCCACGATCAGTTTGAGCTGCTCTATCTGGAAAGCGGCTCCGGATATTGCACTGTGGAGGGCGCGGAGTATCCGCTTCGCCCGCATTCCGTGATCCTGATCTATCCTTATGACTACCATCACGTGATTCTGGATGGTACTGCCGACTACGTGCGCTACGTTCTCAATTTTTCCGAAGCCTTTGCGGGCGATCTGATGCAGATGCTTCCTCTGCTTCGCAAGCAGGATCGCAAGGGGATCCTTTTCCTGCCTGAAAGCATTTCCGAGGACGTTGGGCGCGTGTTTGAGGAGATGGTGCAGGCCAAGGAGATGTTTGGGGAGGGGCAGAAATCCTATCGCGACGTGATGCTTCAGGCTCTTCTGCGCCGCCTGCTGCTTTTGCTTTCCGTTATTGCGCCGCATAGCGAATGGAGAGAGGTTCCGCTCACCGAGAAGGTGATGAACTATCTCAACGAGCATCTTTCCGAGGAGATCCTTCTGGATGAGCTGGCGCAGGAGTTTTTTGTGAGCAAATATCATTTGTGCCGTTTGTTTCGGGAGCGAACCGGAGTCTCCGTGATCACCTATCTCAACACCAAGCGGATCGCTCTGGCGCAGCAGCTGCTGGAGCGTGGAATGTCGGCGGCCGAGGTGGCGATCAGCACGGGCTATCGAAGCTACACGTCCTTTTATCGGGCCTACCGTCGCTATGCGGGGCATCCCCCCAGAACCGACGTGCGCCGCAAAAACGAAGAAACGGAGGAAAATATCGATGTACCGTAAATTGAAGTTGGCCTGCTACGCCTCCAATATTGCCATGGCGGGGCTTGGATGTGTTTCTCCTTTGCTTTTTTTAACCTTCCGTCAGCTTTATGGGTTTTCCTATTCGCTTTTGGGATTGCTCGTGGTGATCAATTTTTGCACACAGCTTACGGTGGATCTGATCTTCGCGCGGTTTCCGCATCGGTTTAATTATTCCGTTACGCTCCGTGTGATGCCGATGCTGACGTTAACGGGGCTGCTGATCTATTCGGTGTTGCCCGTTATGATCCCGCGCGCGGCCTATTTCTTTTTGGCACTCGGCACCGTGGTGTTTTCCGCGTCGGCAGGGTTAAATGAGGTTTTGGTGAGTCCCGTGGTGGCCGCCATTCCCTCGAAAACGCCGGAGCGTGACATGGCCACGCTCCACTCCTCCTATGCATGGGGATTGGTGGGGATCGTGGTGCTGTTTTCGTTGCTTCTGAATTGGGTTGGAGCCGATCGGTGGTTCCTTTTGCCGCTTGCGCTGATGGTGATCCCTCTGATTGCCCTGATCCTGTTTTCCACGTCCTCGCTTCCGCCGATGGAAAGCGGCGTGGGTAACGAGAGCAGCCGTCCGCGGATCAGCCGAGGGCTTTGGCTTTGCGTGATCTGCATTTTCCTGGGCGGTGCGGCTGAAGGCGCAATGACGCAATGGGTGTCGGGCTATCTGGAAAACGCCGCGGGGATCCCGAAAACGGTGGGCGACATTGTTGGAATGGCGATGTTTGCCGCCACGCTCGGATTGGGACGAAGCCTCTATGCCAAGCGCGGAAAAAACGTGCTTCGGGTGATCCAATGGGGCATGGCCGGTGCCTCTGTTTGCTATCTTATGGCGGCGCTTTGCACGAATGCGGCCGTGGGGCTGATGGCTTGCGTGGCCACGGGCTTTTGCGTTTCCATGCTTTGGCCGGGAAGCATCATTCTGGTGGAGGAGCATTTTCCCGAGGCGGGCGTTGCCGCCTATGCGCTGATGGCTGCAGGAGGCGACCTCGGCTGCTCTGTGGCGCCGCAGCTGGTTGGAATCGTGGCCGATGCGGTGGAGCGTATGTCTCCCGCGATCGGTGCCGTGATGACGGCAGAGCAGCTTGGAATGCGCGCGGGCGTTCTTTCGGCGGCTGTGTTTCCGATCGTCGGATTCTTTTTTGTGCTGGTTCTGAAGCGTTGCTTGGGCGTGAAAAATAAATCATAATGAAGTGTCGTTTTCTTCCTGTGGGAGGGGAACGGCACTTTTTTTCTCCCTGAAATTTTTCGATTGGGCTTGAAAAAATACCAGATTTGTGATATAATGGCAAAAAAAGGAAAGGGAGGAAACGGGATGATCAAGAAATATCTGGACATGAACGTTTATGAGGCCGCTCAGGAGCGGTTGGCTTTTTTGTTTCGTGAATTTGAGAACATCTACGTTTCCTTCAGCGGCGGAAAGGATAGCGGTCTGCTTCTGGAGCTGGTGCTGGATTATCGCAACCGTTGTGCCCCCGATCGCGTGATCGGCGTTTTCCATCAGGATTTTGAGGCGCAGTACACCGTGACCACCGAATATGTCACCCGTGTGTTCCGTCGGCTGGAGAAGATGCCGAACGTAAAGCTTTATTGGGTGTGTCTCCCAATGGCTACGCGTACCGCCGTAAGCAGCTACGAAATGTATTGGTATCCTTGGGATGATAAGCATCCGGAGCTTTGGGTTCGCCCGATGCCCGAGGGAAGCTACGTTTGCAATCTGGAGAATCCCTTCCGCCGATATCACTATCGGATGCATCAGGAGGATCTTGCCAAGCAGTTTGGCAGAAGCTATCGGGAGGAGTGCGGCGGCGGCTCCACGGTGTGCCTTCTGGGGCTTCGCGCCGAGGAGTCCTTGAGCCGATACAGCGGATTTCTCAATAAGAAATACGGCTACAAGGGAGAATGCTGGATCACCCAAAGCTTCAAGGAGATCTGGACGGCCTCTCCGCTCTACGATTGGACGGTGGGCGACGTTTGGACGGCGGTCTCGCGATTTTCCTTTGATTATAACGGTCTATACGATCTCTATTACAAAGCAGGACTCCGCCCCGAGCAGATGCGCGTGGCTTCTCCCTTCAATGATTATTCCAAGGATAGCCTGAATCTCTATCGCGTGATCGATCCCGAGATCTGGACGCGGCTGGTTGGAAGAGTGCAGGGGGCTAATTTTGCCTCGATCTACGGAAAAACCAAGGCAATGGGATATCGGCGGATCACGCTTCCCGAGGGGCACACGTGGGAGTCCTACACCAAGTTTCTTCTGGATACGCTCCCTAAGCGCCTGCAGAAAAGTTATATCAAAAAATTTCAAACCTCCATGCATTTTTGGCACACCACGGGCGGCGGTCTTTCCGAGGAGACGATTCAGGAGCTGGAGGCGGCAGGCTACCGCATTCGGCGGAACGGCGTTTCCAGCTACACGCTGGAGCAAAAATCGCGGGTGATCTTTCTCGGAAAGATTCCCGATCACACCGACGATATCAAAAGCAGCAGGGATATTCCCAGCTGGAAGCGGATGTGCTATTGCATCCTGAAAAACGACCATAATTGCCGCTTTATGGGCTTTGGTCTCACCCGCGAGGAGAAGCAAACGGTGGATGAGATCCGCGCAAAGTACGGAGGTTTTGCTAATGAAAAATAAGAATTGGAAAAGCCCGGTCTACGGCGTGATCGCCGTACCCTTTGAAAAGATCGAGCCAAACACCTATAATCCGAACACGGTGGCGCCGCCGGAGATGAAGCTTCTCTACGATAGCATCAAGGAGGACGGCTACACCATGCCCATCGTTTGCTATTACGTGGATTTCAAGGATACCTACGTGATCGTGGATGGCTTTCATCGCTACCGTGTGATGAAGGAGTATCCCGATATTTACGAAAGGGAAGGGGGAATGCTCCCCGTTTCCGTGATCGATAAGCCCCTCTCCGACCGCATGGCATCCACGATTCGCCATAACCGCGCGAGAGGCTCTCACAACGTGGATCTGATGAGCAATATTATCCGCGAGCTGCATGAGATCGGCCGCTCGGATGCATGGATCTCCAAGCATCTCGGCATGGATCGGGACGAGATCCTGCGCCTCAAGCAGATCACGGGGCTGGCGGCCTTGTTCCGCGACGTTTCCTTTGGAAGGGCATGGCGCCCCGAGGAGGAGCTGCTGCCCTGCAATGAGGACGTGCCGGCCGCGTTGCTTCTGCAGGACGTTCCCGACGAGGAATGACAAAAAAATAAAAAAACAAAAAAGTTTTTTCAAAAAAGTATTGACAAAGCTTATGCGGTGTGCTATAATATACAAGTGCTTGGAACACAGATGGCGGGATAGCTCAGTTGGCTAGAGCAATCGGTTCATACCCGATAGGTCATGGGTTCAAATCCAATTCCCGCTACCAGGCCCGTTGGTCAAGCGGTTAAGACACCGCCCTTTCACGGCGGTAACAGCAGTTCGATTCTGCTACGGGTCACCAAGCGCAAGCCACCTGCAATAGCGGGTGGTTTTTATTTTTATTTTGTGCCCTCGTGGCTTGGGGAGGAAGTATGGCATTCAGCTTCACAAAAATGCATTGCAATGGCAACGATTATATCGTTGTGGAAACCTTTTCGCAGGAGATCTACGATCTGTTCACGCTTTCGCTGATCCTGACCGATCGCAGATGCGGCATCGGCGGCGATGCCTTGATCGAGGTCATGCCGAGCGAGGAGGCAGATGCGGCCGTTCGCGTGTACGCTCCCGACGGCAGTGAGACCGATGCGGCGGGATGCGCCGTTCGGTGCGCAGTGAAGCTGCTCTGCGAGCAGCAGATCGTGCGGAAGGAAAGCTATCGGATCAAAACCTCCGAGGGGATCGTGGAGGCAAGCCCCGTGATGCTTCGTCGGGAGGTGAGCGCCGTGAGCCAATGGATCGGGCTACAGGGCGGTGATGAGGCGGTGGATGCCGAGGCAAGAGGCGTGACCTATCGGGTGCATCCCGTTTCCTTCCATGGCGAGCATTGCGTGCTTTTCTCCGAGGAGATGGAGGGGGAGGCCACCGATATCGAGCAGATGAATCTTGCGGCCGTGGCGTCCTCCCTCAATTCCTTGCCGGACTATCGCGGCGCGGCAGTGGAGCTTCTTGAGCCCGCAGTGGACGGCGGCTGGAGGATGCGGATGTGGCTCCCCGGCGTTGGCGAGGCGAGAGCCAATGCCAATGGCGTGGCGGCCTGCATGATCGCATTGTCGGCCGCAGGGAAGGCTTTGCCGCAGGATGACACTCGCATTGCCGTTCGGGGCGGTGAAATGGTGATTCGCGCAGAAGGAGATCGGTTGCTTCTCACGGGAAAGGTGAAGGCTGTGTTCGACGGTTTTTCGCAGCTCTGACGCTGTGTTGATATTGGTTGATATATTAAGGGGGATTTAGTTATGCCAAAGTCGGTTTTTATGAGATTTCCGCAGGGGCTCGCAAAGGCGCTGACCTTCAGCTATGATGACGGAGTGAGGGAGGATCTTCAGCTGGCAGATCTTTTTGATCGTCACGGCCTGAAGGGAACCTTCAATGTGAATAGCGGACGGTTTTCCGAGGAAGGATTCTCCGGCACGGGAAAACGCTCGTATCTTTCGGGCGCGGAGATCGCGGCGCGGTTTGCGGACTCTGCCCATGAAATTGCGGTTCACGCCTATGACCATTCCTGGCTCAATTCGCAGGATCAAGCCACCGTTTGCTTGGAGATCCTGCGCGACAGAGAGCGACTGGAGCGCCTGATGGGCAGGATCGTGAAGGGGATGGCGTATCCCTACGGTGCCACGAACGATCGCGTGGTGGAGGCACTTCGCTGCTGCGGCATTTCCTATTCCCGCACCACGGTCTCCACGGGGAAATTTGATCTTCCCGCCGATTGGCTTCGCCTGCCCGCCACCTGCCATCACAACGATCCGCGTCTGATGGAGCTGGGCGAGCGCTTTGTGAACGCCGCGCCGAGAGCCGATAGAGGCGTCGCGCTCCTTTTCTACGTCTGGGGACATTCCTATGAATTCACCGATAACGGAAATTGGGATGCGATGGAGAGCTTTGCCGAGCTGGTGGGCGGCCGCGAGGACGTTTGGTACGCCACCAACGGCGAGATCTACGATTACATTCGCGACTATGAGCGGTTGGTCTGGTCGGCGGAGGGGAACGTGGTTCACAATCCCACGGCGAGAACGCTCTGGTTCAACTATGACGGTCGGCTGACCGAGCTGGCGTCGGGCGAAACGAAAAAATTGAATTGAAAGCAGGGGCGATGCCCTGAGCAGAGGTGTGCGGTGTGCTGAAAAAACCGCGCGCCTCTGTTTTTTCTTTTGGTGTTTTTGCAAGAAAAATGAAAATTATGCAAAAAAATGTTGCAAAATAAAAAAGAATGTGCTATAATGAGCGAGTAAATCAAATAATCTGTATGAAACGTTCAGGAAATTGCCGCAAGGCAGCCGAAGGAGTAACGCTCTCAGGTGTCCGCAAGGATGGGGACTGAACGTCGACAGAGCTTTGGAGACACCCATTCAGTTGGGGGCCGAAGGTGCAAGCGTGATCACGCCAAACTCTCAGGCAAAAGGACAAAGTGAAGCCTTCTTTTAGGGGATTTTTGTTTTTTTGGCGGAGACGCGTATGGCGCGCACCGTCAAATTTTTTTATTTTCAGGAGGAAGTCATGCAAAAAATCATTCAATCGATCGCAACGGTCAACGATGCGGTCAACGGTGCCGTTTGGGGCCTTCCCGGTTTGATTCTGTTGATCGGAACGGGTATCCTGCTCACCTGCGGAACAAGATTTTTCCAGATTTTTCACGTGGGGCATTGGTGGAAGAGCACCATTGCAAGCGTGTTCAAAAAGGACAGCAAGGTCACAAAGGCAAGTGATAAGAGAACCATTTCTCAGTTTCAGGCGCTTTGCGCCGCTCTGGCCGCAACGGTTGGAACGGGTAACATCGCAGGCGTTGCTGCCGCCATCGTTACGGGCGGCCCCGGTGCCGTGTTCTGGATGTGGGTTGCCGCCTTCTTTGGCATGATGACCAATTTCTCGGAGAACGTACTGGGCATCTTCTATCGCCGCAGAAACGACAAGGGCGAATGGTCGGGCGGTGCGATGTACTATCTCACCGACGGTCTCGGAGAGCGCTACGGTAAGAAGTGGCTCAAGCCCATTTCCAAGGTGCTGGCCGTTCTGTTTGCTTGCTTCGCCATTCTGGCATCCTTCGGTATCGGTAATATGGCGCAGATCAATAAGATCGTTTTGAATATGGATGCCGCCTTCTTTGCTAACGCTACCCCCACGTTCATTCCCGGCACCACCATCAACGTGGTGCATCTGATCCTCGGCCTTTGTCTCTTGGTGATCGCCGCGCTCATTGTCATCGGCGGTCTGCGCAGGATCGCGCGCTTTGCCGAGATCGTGGTGCCCTTCATGGCGGTGATCTACGTGGTTGCAAGCTTGGTGATCTTCGGCATCAATATCGAGCAGGTTGGCGCAATGTTCGTCTCGATCTTTAAGTTTGCCTTTACACCTGCGGCCTTCCTGGGCGGTGGCATCGGTGTTCTGATCAAGAAGACCATGACGCAGGGCTTCAAGAGAGGCGTGTTCTCCAACGAGGCAGGTCTCGGATCCTCTGTGATGGTGCATTCCTCCTCCAACGTGAAGGAGCCCGTTCGTCAGGGTATGTGGGGAATCTTCGAGGTGTTCTTCGATACGTTTGTCGTTTGCTCCATGACCGCCGTTGTGGTGCTTTCCACGGGATACATCGATCTGAACACCGGTACGCCCATTGCAGGCGTGAACGGCGACACGTTGGTGTCGGATGCGTTTGGCCAGTATTTCGGCGTTGGCGGCACTTGGTTTGTGGCCATTGCTATGCTCTTCTTCGCCTTCACCACCGTGCTGGGATGGTCTCAGTATGGCTCCAAGGCCGTGGAGTATCTCTTCGGCGCTAAGGGCGTGAAGGTTTATAAATTCATCTTCGTGGCCATGATCGTTTCCGGTGCCGTGATGGAGGGCGGTCTTGCTTGGGATCTTTCCGACACCTTCAACGGCCTGATGATGATCCCCAACCTGATCGGCGTGGTGGCCTTGTTCCCGCTGGTGCTTGCCATCACCAAGAACTACGTGGACAGAAAGATCCGCGGTAAGGACGTTGCCCCCATGCTCTCCTATGATCCTGAGATTCAGAAGGAGCAGGAGCTTCGGGAGGACGAGGAATAAATAATCAAGATCGGGCCCGGGGGCAGAGCTCCCGAGCCCGATCGGGTTTTTTTCGGCTCGGAGAGGGGATCGAAGAGAAAAAACTGTGCTTTTCGCAGATTCCCCCTTTACTTTTCAAAAAAAAATGGTATAATTAAGGAAAGCATACGGAGGAGGACGAGAGAATGGAACTTCTGAACACCGAATTCAAGCGATTATTTTCCACAACGCTTTATAAAAGCCTGAAGCTGAAGCTTGCCGACATGAGCTTTGCCAAGGATTTTATCAACGATCGCAGAGGCGATCTTTATCCGCTTCTTTATGCAACAGAGGGATGCAATGAGCGGGTGGAGCATCATCGCTATCTTTTGTCGGGCGGTGCGGTGGAGCGCTTTTTCTGCGCCTTTTTTCCCTACGCCACCTATGAGGTTGAGGCGGAATCGGGAGCGAGCAGCGAGATCGGATTTGTTTTCCGTTTGCCAACGGCAGAGGTGAGATTGCTTCGGCGAGGGAACGACGTTGTTTTCCGCGAGAACGGCACGGAGGCCGTTTCTGCGCTTCCGAAGGAGCTGCGGGGTGCAGAGAGCCTGATCGTCAGCTGCCGTCCCAAGGCTTTCGATGTTTACTTGGGCATCAAGGGAAAGTCTGTGTTTTTTGTCACCTTTCCGTGCGAGTCCTTTGCAGAATCCAATCGGGAAAGCACCTTCCGAGAGGGAAGCGTGGCCTTGCTTGCAAGCGGAAATGTGGCGGTGACGGGCGTTTCCTCTTACGTGGACAGCGGCGTTTCGCTGGCGGATATGCGTCCCATCCGATATGAAAACGGTAAGGTGATGACCGAGGCGGGCAGGATCTTCTTCACGGGCTCGATCCGGATGCGTGCGGAAATGTTTCAAGGCGTGTTCTCATGGATCCCGGGGACGGCAGAGATCGCGCTGACGGGGGCACTGTTTTATGATTGCGGCGACGGGAAATGGTGCGGTGACGTGGCCGCATCGATCCTCTACCATCGGGAGAAACGGGAGTGGTATCTGTGGGTGTGCTCCTTTTCCCACGGCCACGTGCTGGCGCATTCTGCCTTTACGGGCGATCCGCGCTTCGGCGTGAACGTGATCGACGTGGAACTGATGGAGAAGGCCGAGGAGGGAGAGGGAGCCTCTGTTTTCAAGGGCTTCTTCGGTGACGAGGACCCCGATTTCTACTACGACGAGGCGCTCGGCGTTTGGAGAATGGCGATCTGCCGCGTGGATCCCGACACGAAAAAATACAGATATCATTTCTGGGAATCCGATGAGCCCTTCAAGGGCTACCGTCTGATCGGCCGAGGTCTTGCAGGTGCGGAAACGGGAGGCTCCTTTGTTTCGGTGGAGGGAGAACGGTATTTCCTCTGCGGCAACGATTTTCATGCCGTTTCGGACTATCGGATCTATCATAAGAACGGCATGACGAATGCGTGCTTTCGCTATCCCGACGGCGGATTCCGAGGATGGGGCTCGCTGATCCCCGTGGAGCAGGGAAGCCGCACCCGATATTATTGGATCACCTTCGACCGCCACAACGGTAGCGACAGCTATCAGTGGAGCTACGGAAATTTCTATTGCTTTGAGGCCACCTGAGGAGGAGAACACATGAGTGAATTGAGAAAACTGCTACGGGAGCGGGCGTACCTTCCGATCCTGCAAATGAACGATGGATCTGCTGTTACCGCGGAGAATTGGCAGGCGCGCCGCGCGGAGCTGAAGGCTCTTCTGGAAGAATATTCCTATGGCACTATGCCGCCACCCCCTCTGCACGTGGCGGGGAAGACGGTCTTCACCGATGCCATTGCCTATGCGGGCAAGGTGAAAAACGAGCGGGTTGAGATCACCGTGGAAACCGAGCGCGGAGAATTTTCCTTTCCCGTGGAGCTTTTCATTCCGTATCGTCCGGAGAAGCCTCCCGTGATCCTCCATCTGGCCTTTCGCCCGGTGCCCGATCGGTATATTCCCGTGGAGGAGATCACCGATGCGGGCTATGCGCTTGCCGTGGTGGTTTATAAGGATCTGGTGAACGACAGCTATTTTGAGGATTATTCCGACGGGATCGCCGCTCTGTTCGGCACCACCGCCGAGCGAGGCAACACCGAGTGGGGCAAGATCGGCATGTGGGCGTGGGGAGGCTCCCGCGTGATGGATTATCTGCAGAGGCGAGAGGATCTGGATCGCGATCACGTTGCTGTGATGGGGCATTCCCGTTTGGGAAAGACTGCCCTGTGGTGCGGCGCGCTGGATGAACGCTTTGCCGCCGTGATCTCCAATGATTCGGGCTATGGCGGTGCCGCTTCCTCCAAAATGGGAAAAGGGGAGCGGATCACCGACTTCATTCGCGTGGGGAGCTACGATTGGTTTTGCCGCCGCTTTCTGGAATTTCAGGGGGATGGCGAGGATCATAAGCCCTATGACCAAAGCTTTTTGCTGGCATTGGTGGCACCCCGATATCTGTGCGTGGGCTCGGCCGTGCTGGATCGCGGCGCCGATCCCACGTCGGAGTTTCTCACCGCCTGCCATGCCTCCGCGGCGTGGGAGCTTTTGGGAGAACGCGGGCTGATCTGCCCCGATCGGTTGCCTGAGGTTGGCGAGCATTTCGCGGAGGGACGGATCGGATATCATATGCGCGCAGGCCGCCATTATCTTTCCAGAGAGGATTGGAATGCCTATATCCGATTTTTGGATCGGAAATTCGGACGTGTCTGAGGCGGGGCGGCGCCATCAACAGAGAAATAAAACAACGAGGTCGCCTTTTGCGGAGACCGTTGAGCAAAGGGGATAAACTATGAACACAGCAATCAAAAGAGCCTTTCGGATTCTGGAATATCTAACGTCGGAAAGTGATCCAAAGGGGGAGACCCTGAGCTATATCGGGCGTCAGCTTGGAATCCCAAAGAGTAGCGTCTTTGACATTTTGGAGTCGCTCACCGAGCTGGGCTACGTGGATTGCTCCGATCGGAAATACTATCGGATCGGCAGCGGTGCGGCATATCTGGGCTTTAAGGTGATCGAGAATAATTCCTTCTTCGCCGTGACGCGGAAGCATCTGGAGCAGCTTTCCGAGGAATGCAATCTCACCACCTTTGCGGGAATCGGCTTCGGCAGCAATCTGGTGATCGTCGATAAGCTGCCTCCGAGAACGGGAATGTCGGTTTCGGGATGCATCGGATCCACCAAGCCCATCCATATTTCTGCCATGGGAAAGGCCATTCTGGCATATCTGCCGGAGGACACGGTTCGGGATGCGATCGGAAGCTCCTGCTTTGTTTCCTACACGCGCAATTCCATTATCAATTTCAATCAGCTGTTTAAGAATCTGGCGGGCGTCCGCAAAAATGGCTTTGCGGTGAACAATTTTGAAGAGGATGACTACATCTACGGTGTTGCAGCGCCTGTGTTTGATCCGTCGGGAAAGGTTTGCGGTGCCGTGGAGGCATCGGCATTTGTGCAAACGCTGGAAAACGCCGATCTGCAGGCACTTGCGGCTTCCGTTAAGCATTGTGCCGCGCGGATCACTGAGGATCTCAAAAAGATATGATCCCGGAAAAATATTTAAGTAAGGGAGAATCCATATGAAAAGAATTTTAGCCTTTGTTTTGGTTTGCACACTGTTGCTTACCGCCGTTTCCGCGTTCACCGTTGCCTTTGCAGAGACGGCGTCGCTGATCTATCTGTCCGACGATGGCAACGATGCCAACGACGGTCTCACCAAGGACACGCCCGTTCGATGCATTAAAACTGCAGTTGAGCGCTTGGGCGGTGATAATGCCGTTGGAACGATTTGCATTGTTGGAGCCTACACCTATTCCGATGGGGATAATTTTTACAGCACCGGCATGAGCTCCGCGCTGTTTCCCGAGGCAAGGAGACTCACGATCACCGGATATGATGAGAACGCATTGTTTTATCTGAATCGCTCAAGTGCCGGAACACAGGGAGAGGTGATCTTCACGGGGCTCCGCATCCGAGGCGAGGGAAGCATTCTCTACGTGCAGAGCGGCGCGCTGACGATGGATGAAAGCGTGGAAACCGTGGCCTATCCCGGAACGGCATCGCCCTCCGATGGAGAGGCCTATGCCAAGCAGTTTCCCAGCGTTTACGCCGGCTATACGGGAAGAGTGACGCGAGATCTGACGGTGAACCTTCTCGGAGGCACGTATCGGGAGATCTATCTGGCCCCCTATGCGGCGCCCATGGCAGGGAACAGCAGCTTTCTGATTGGCGAGAATGCCACCGTTCTGCAAACCGCGCACGGTCTTGGAACGGGACTGACGATGGATGGAACCATCGATCTGGAGGTGCGCGGAGCGCTTCTCGGAGGGATTCGGCTTTATGCCTCTACGGTTCGCGGAAGCATGAACGTTCGCTTTGGAAGAACCGCTGAATTTGAAGGCGATTTCAGATTGAAATCCTGCTTTGCAGAGGGCTATGGCCTTTGCGTGAACGCTGAGCGCAATGCCGCCGTCAGCAACATTCTGCGAGAGGCATTGGCCGATTCCGAGGCGCAGCTTCGTCTCTTCGTGGAAAAGGCTCCCGTGTTCGTGGGAACACAGATCCGACAGGGCGCGGGAACCTATGACGTTCGCTTCGCCGCAACGGTTGACACGCTGGAGTACAGCAATCTGGGATTTCTGATCACCGCTACCTATGGCAATGGTATGACACGCGTGCTGGATTCCGATTGCAAAAAGGTTTATACCGCGCTTTCCGCTACCGTTAATGGGGAAACACAGATCGAAACGGCCGAGAAATACGAGGGTCAATATATCTATGCGCTCACAGTAACGGGAATTCCCGAGAGTCTGGAGACAGTTACCTTCACCGTAACTCCTTATGCCAAGGACGGATCGGATCGGATCGGCAATACCTATAGTGTTATCTGCACGCCCGTCGACGGCGGCGTTGCGGTTCACTGAGAAAGGAGAGAAGAGCATGAAGCCTTATCAGAAGCCGCAGATGAATGTGATCGACGTGGCAGGCGCGGATCTTCTCACTGCTTCCTTTGAGTTTGTGGAGGGAGCAGGAGAGGGAGACGTGATCCCTTGGAATTAATATGAGGAACAGGCATCCCGATGCGAAGAAAAACGTTGTCGGGATGCCTGCTCTTTTTTTGCGGAGGAGGCTTTGGTGAATCTCTGAGATTGCCATGGCCTTTTGGATATTGCGGGTGCAGGAAAAGTAGAAAATGCAATCGAAAATGAAAAAACACCTATTGAAATTAAATTATTATTATGTTATAATTTAAGAAGGCAACAAAATAAACAAAAAACAGATGTTTGATTGCCGAAAAATAAGAGTCAATGTTATGTGAACGATGGAGCCGGCGCGCCGCTTGCAGGGGGCGTCCTCTGATCGGCTAAGCAGATGAAGGAGGTTCGGGATGAAGCTTTTCAGAAATGCGGAGATAGTCTACGCCGTGGTTTATGCGGAAGGAAATGAGGAGGCGCGCATGATCGCCGTGCGAACTGCGGAGCTGCTGCAGGAACGGGGCGGCCTTCGCGCAGAGGCGAGGTCGGACGGGGAGGAACGATCGGAATTTGAGATCCTGCTCGGTCGAACGAGGTTTCCGGAAACGGAGAGCGCCATGCGCCATCTCCCCTCGCAGGACGGTTATTTTGTCGGTTGCTGTGGCGGCCGCATGGTGATCTGCGCCACCGATCGGCTCGGTCTCGGCGTTGGCGTGGCGTTGTTGCTGAAGCGCCTGGAGGGGGCGCAGGGGGACAACGTGGAATGGGATCCTGCGCAGAATGAGATCGGCTCTGTGGCGGAGCTGGAGAGAAATGACTTTTTGGCATATGCCGTGAAGGTGGCGAATCGGATCCATGGTACCTACAGTAGCTTTTTGGAGCATAAGATGGCCACAACAAAGGATTATTTGGCCGACACGGCAGACCAGACCTTCATCGGCGAGCTGATTGAGCGGATGGGGAATTCCTTTGCCGTTTGCAACGGTTCTCCCGTGGCCCTTCACCGTGGAAAAAAGCTTCGTCTGGACCCGAAGGATCACCACGCGGTGGCTTACGTCGATTCCGATCGTGTCAGGATCCCGAGGCTGTTTGCGGAGCGGTGCTTCGGCATGGAGCTTTCCGTTGAGGAGGACGGCTGCTGCGACCTGCAGGCGCTATGCGCGGAAACGGGAAGAGCCTGCTTTGTGGATCCCGTGCATGAGATTGCGGTGGTCTCCCCCGGGGGAGAAGAGCCCTTCTCCGCGCAGGATGAGATCTATCTTGCAAGAATGGAGAAATTTTTCCGCGATCCTTGCTTCCCGGAGCCCCGGAACAGTGTGGAATCCACGCGCATTGTTGTGGAGCAGCTGCGGGGCGCGGACACGCGCTACGTGTTCGATTATTCCACCGCGTTGATCGACGTGTTGTATTCTCCCGCGATCCTTGTTCGGGAGGAGAAGGGGAAGCGTGTGCTTTATGCGGCCTATGAGCTGGCAACACGCTGGTATATGGCAAAATACAAGGCCAGCCCCGTTTATCTCAAGCGCAGCGAGGACGGCGGAAAGACCTGGGACACGGTGGCAACGGTGGAGGCCATGCATTGGGCAAGCCTTGCCGACGTGAAGGGAAAGATCTATCTCATCGGAAACGAGGGCCGCGTGAACAATATTCTCGTGATCGAATACGATCCCGCCACGCGCCGTCATCGCCGCGCGTCCTTTGATCTGAAGCCCGGCGGCGGTGCTCCGAACACGGTGCTGATCACGGAGGATCGGATCTACAAGGCCTTCAACAATGCGGTTGCAAGCGCCTCGCTGGAGGATGATCTCACGAAGGAATCCTCTTGGGTGCTTTCCAATGATCCGCAGAAGCTGATCCCGCGAGAGCGCTACGAGGAGCTGACGGGGCTTATCACCAATCCCAAGGGGCTCTATCTTCTGGAGGAGGGCAACGTGGTGCGCTCACCGGAGGGAGAGATCTTCGTGATGTATCGCGTGGATGCCAATCCCACCTACGGGCAGGTGGCTCTTTTCCGACTTTCAAAGGATGGCAAGTGTTTGCTTGCAGAGGAGAGCACCGGCGGAATGCTGCCGTTCCCTTACACACAATCGAAATTTTCGATCCTCTATTCCAAGGAGCTGGGCGCATATCTGTCGATCACGTCGCTTTCCACCATGGAGCATATCCACCAGCGAAACGTGCTGGGATTGGTGATCTCCAAGGATCTGATCCATTGGGACGTGGTGGACACCCTGCTGGTGGATCGCACGATGATGAACGCAAAATGCTCCATGTGGCTGCACGCCTTCCAGTATGTGGATCTTGCCTTCGATGGAGACGACATTGTATTTTTCGTTCGGGAGGCGATGGGGGACACTATTCTTTATCACGATGCCAATTATATGACTCTTTATCGAATTGACGATTATGCTTCGTTTGTGCGCTCCAGAGGGTTTGGAAAAAGCAATACCGTTCAAAAATAAATCAATTGAACCTGTTGCTTACGTCGGGAATGTATGTTATAATTATAAATAAGAATTGTTTTTGAAGGGGGAAAGAGGATGGATTTCAGAATTATTGAAGCACCTCGGAAAACACATCAGGTCACGAGCAAGCTTCATTCTGTTTTTTTTGAGTACTTCGGTCACGTGATCTACGATGGCATCTGGGTTGGGAAGGATAGCGAAATTCCAAACGTCAACGGCGTTCGCCGCGACGTGGTGGAGGGCTGTCGTGAGCTGGGCGTTGGTGCCATGCGCTGGCCCGGAGGCTGCTGCGCCGATCAATATCATTGGAAAAACGGCATTGGCCCGGAGCGCTTCGATCGCACTCACCCCTGCCACGATCCTGCCAATCCCACCTGGCGCAATGATTTCGGAACCGATGAATTTCTCCGTTTTTGCGAGGCTGTCGGCGCTGAGCCGATCCTCACGGTGAACACTGCCACGGGCACGGTGGAGGAGTTTGTTGATTGGTTTGAATACGTCAACGGCCCCGTAACCACCAAATACGGTGCCATGCGCGCCGCAAACGGTCATCCCGAGCCCTACAATGTGAAATATTGGGGCATCGGCAACACCGATGAAAACGTTTGGCATATCGATTTCAACAATCCCGTGGCCTATGCGCAGACCTACCGCCGGTTCCAGACCTCTCTCCGCATGGACCGCCCCTCGCTCTATTTCATTGGATTGGGGCTTTCCACTCGTCATAAGCTGCCGGGATGGGCAGGGAAGGCGCTGGATCATATCACGGCCAATCAAACGCAGCGCGGCCCTGAGGCACTTTCGGTGCATCACTATCTGGGCGGTGCTAAGCGCGGAGGTGATAAGTGCGGCGGCGCCGTGGATTACACCGATGAGGGCTACTACGCGCTTTTGGATCTTTTGGAGCTTTATCAATACGATATCGATCTCCATCGCGTCACCATCCGCGAGCACACCAATCCGAAGTTCCCCACCAAGATCTGCTTCGACGAGTGGGGCGCATGGCATCCCGAGGCTACCTTCGCCACGAATCAGAATCAAACGCAAACAGTGCGAGACGCCATCTTTGCCGCTCTGACGCTTCATATCTTCTATCGGAATTCCGACGTGGTGGAGTTTGCCATGGAAACCCAGCTTTGCAACCTTCTGCAGAGCCTGTTTGAAACGCGTGGAGAAGAGTGCTATCGCACTCCCACCTATTATGTGATGAAGCTTTTCCGCGAGCATTTCGGCCAGTATCTCCTGCACACGCTTCCCAATGACGTGGATCGGGATCTGGACGTGGTTGCCACGCAATCGGAGAGCGGCGATCGCATCACCGTGAGCATCGTCAACCGTCATCTCACCGAAACCAAGCCGATTTCGCTCTCCTTTGCAAAGGAGAATTGGCAGGTGGAGAAGGCAGATATCGTCACCGCCGAAAACGTGCGCGCCTTCAATAGCTTTGAAGCACCCGACGTGATCTGCGATCGTCCCTTTGCGGTATCGTCTTTGGATTCTTTGCAGATCCCGCCCCATAGCGTGGTTCGGATCTGCTTGAATAAAAAATAAGAAAGGAATGTGAATTACATGAAAAAGTTACTTTTGATCCTGCTGGCGCTTTCTCTCTCCCTCTGTGCCTTTGCTTCCTGCGGAACGGATGGCGGCAACGAAGAGGAAACTCCCTACGTTACCCAAGAGCAGAACACCGAGGAGGAATTTTTCCTCAATAGCCTCAAAAAGGAATACAATGCCGAAAGCGTTCTGATCACCACCATGAAGGATAATAGCCTTGGCGCAGGTGAGCTGGTGGAGGGCGTGGATATCTTCACCGAGGCCGAAATTCTTCGCCATATGCGCGCCGAGGAATATTTCGACGTGGATATTAACTTCGACGTTTTTGAGCAGTCGGATGCTTTGAGCCGGATGAGAACGATGGCGAACGTTGAGGATGGAGCGGATATTCTGATGCACGGTGCTCCGAATCTCACCACGCTTGCCATTGAGGGACTCACCAAGGATCTCAATTCCGTGAAGACGCTGGATCTTTCCCGTGAATGGTGGAATCAGCCCATGATCGAGAACACTCAGCTCAACAATAAGCTCTATACCATTGCGGGCGGTGTTTCCCGTTTCTACTATGTGTCGGCGCATTGCATGGCCTTCAATAAAACCATCGCGGCGCAGTATAATATCCCCGATCTGTATTCCTTGGTGCAGGCGGGGGATTGGACGCTGGAGGAGATGGAAAAGATCACCACTGATTACGGTATCTACAATGAGGCCTCCGGACTGTATCCCGTGGTGTTCAACACCAATAACACGCCTTACGGCCTTTTGGTCGGTGCAGGCGTGAAGATGGTGGAGATCGGCGACGATTCTGCTATTTCCGTTTCTCATCTGAACAATGAATACACGAAGAACGTGATCGAACGCATCCTCCGTGCCGTGAGCCCCGAAACAAATCTCTACGCCTCTAAGGACGTGATGTACTCCACCTTCGGCCAGAATAAGGCGCTCTTCCAGTATGCATCCTTCAGCTACTCCACCTACCTTCCTACCACTGAGGTGGACTATGGAATCATCCCCACGCCCAAGCTGGACAGTGGGCAGGAAAAATACGTGAGCAGTATGTATGCAACGTCCGGTTATTGCTCTGCCATTCCCGCGCGCTTGAGCGGCGACTATCTGGATTGGATCGGAACCTTCCTGAGCGGATATGCCTTCCTCGGGCATGAGGAATTGCGCCCCACGATCCAGGAGTCGGTTCTGAAATATCAGATCGCAGCCGATCCCGTGGCCTCCGAAATGGTGGATCTGATCCTCGATGGAATGTACATCGACCTGAATATGATCGCCGACTTTGGCGGAACCGCCACCCTGATCGGAAAGGTTCTGACAGGATCCATGTCAACCTCCAATGCCAACACGATGTTTTCTATGCTCACCGGTACCATCCAAAAGGATATCGATGCATACGATGCGTTGATCAACGGATAAAAATAAGCAAGAGCCGCACTCCCTCGGGAGCTGCGGCTTTTGCTATGCGATCAAAGCGGTATTGCGTTCTGAGAGCTCTTCGGGGGCTGCCTTCCGAAAGGGAAATCGCCGATTGCGCCATCTCCTTCCTGCTTTCTTTCCGGATAGCCGCGAGCGCGCGGATCTCAAAGGGGGAATCGGAGGGAAGCGCGGAAAATGCTTAGTGTTTACACTTCGTTCATATAATAATCGGAAACGCCGTTGACATTGGAGAAGATTTATGATACAATAATATTATAATGGGGAAGAAGAGGTTTTTTGATCTTTTCTCGAAAAATACATATATTGGAGGACGTCCGAATGGAAAAAGACACAACGATCGGGAAAGAAAAGATCGTCGGCTTATTTGATGCCGGCACCTTTGCGGAGATCGGTGCTTATCTGAAAAGAGAAAGCGGCGAAACTGCGGGTGTGATCTGCGGCTACGGTGCGGTGAACGGAAGGCTGGCCTATGCCTTTGCGCAGGACAGCGACCGTCAGAAGGGAGCATTTGATGCCGCGCAGGCGAAAAAGATCGCCACGGTTTATGAAATGGCTTTGAAGAATGGCGCGCCCGTGATCGGCGTGTTCGACAGTATCGGCGCATATATTGCCGACGGTGCCGGCGTGATGTCGGCCTACGGCACGTTGCTCTCCTGCGTGAGCCGTGCATCGGGAAGAATTCCGCAGATCGCTCTGATCGCAGGCGTTTGCTCCGGTATGGCGGCCACGGCGGCTTCCATGTTTGATGCGGTGATCACCGTGAAGGAAGCATCCGGCCTGTTTGTGAACGCCCCCTTCCTGATCGGCAAGGAGGTTGGAACGGCGGAGTTTGTGGCAGAAAACGGCCTTTCCTCCGTAACGGCGGCAAGCGAAGCCGAGGCCTTTGCACTGGCCCGCGAGCTGGTGGAGCTGCTTCCCTCCAATTGCGACGAGGGTGTGAGCGAGGGCGACCTCACCGACGATGTGAACCGCTTGGTTGCGGTGAACGGTCTGAGCGGCAAGGCTCTTTGCGAGACCGTGGCAGATCTGGGAAGATTTCTGGAGCTTGGTGCCGATTGCGGCAAGGAGCTTGTGACGGGACTGTGCAGGATCGGCGGCGTGTGCTGCGGCATGGTTGCGGGAACGGGCGCGCCCATCACCGCAAACGGTGCGAGAAAGGCGGCCAAGCTGGTTTCCTTCTGCGATAGCTTCTCGATCCCCGTGATCACGTTGATCGATTGCGACGGCGTTGCCGTGAGCCGTGAGGAGGAGGGAAGTCCTCTGGCAGCTCAGCTGGGCAAGCTGGCCATGGCCTATGCCACGGCCGACACGGCGAAGATCACCGTGGTGGTT
>JAZRCQ010000187.1:0-2729 GCA_045659845.1 Eubacteriales bacterium | reverse complement strand
CCTGCCGCCCCATCAATACCGAAAGCTGTTTCATTGACTCCGGAAAGGATGCTATTATGAGAAAAAAGAGATTTCTGTTGCTCTCCGCGCTCTGCTTGCTTTGTTTGCTCTGCCTTGCCTCCTGCGGCGCGGACTGGCTGGTGGATCATTTGATGCCAACGCCGGAGCCGGGCACCTCCGATCCCGCATGGGAGAGCGCTTGTGCCCACGAATTCGGCGAGTGGGAGACCGTGAAGCGCCCAACCTGCACCGAGGGGGGCGCGGCAGAGCGCGCCTGTGCCCTGTGCGGCAAGGTGGAAACGGGGACCTACCGCGCGAAGGGACACACCGAGGAGCCGATCCCCGATCTGGAGGCCACCTGCATAGCAGGAGGCACCATGGGAGGCACCCGATGCACCGTTTGCATGGAGGTGCTGTTGCCTCCGAAATCGGTGACGCTTCCCAAGGGACATTCCTTTGCGGCGAGCGGACTTTGCGCCGATTGCGGGATCCCGAAGGATAGTCCGGAGGGGCTTGCTTATCTGGATCTCTACGGCAGCACCTACGGCTACGATTCTCTGGCCGCTCTTCCCAACGGAGAGCGGATGCAGGCTCTCTATCGCAGGATCGACGATGCCGCTCGACGATTCCACACCGAGCCCGCTTTGGCGACGGGGGAGTTTCATGTGTTCTTCTCCATCGTTCTGCGGGAGAACGGCGTGTCTGCCGACGAGGCGCGGGCGGTTTGGAAGGTGTTCCGCGACGACAACCCGCTCTACTATTGGATCGCCCCCTCGATGAGCTACAACGAGAGTGTGATCAACCTGCTGGTGACCGAGGAATATGCCGAGGGAGCCAGTCGCATGGCCTGCAATGAAAGGCTCTATGCCGCCATCGGCAGGATGCTGGCGAAGGTGCCGCAGGATGCCTCGGACTATCAAACGGCATGGATCCTGCACGATGCGCTGATCGAGCCCATCGACTATGCCTACGATCAGAACGGCCGGCCCGAGGCGGCTCATTGGGCACATTCCATCGTTGGTGTTTTTGAGGAGCGCGGAGCCGTTTGCGAGGGCTTTGCCAAGGCCTTCCAGCTGTTGATGAATATCAGCGGCGTGGATAGCATCTACGTCACGGGGACGAGCCGAGGGGAGGCGCACGCATGGAACCTGCTCTGCGTGGAGGGAAAATGGTACGGCGTGGACGTCACTTGGGACGATAATAACGAGAAGAGCTCTCCCTATCGCTATTTCTGCCTGTCGGCCGACGCCATGGCGGAGGATCACACCCCCGATACTCCGGATGCCGTTGGCATGGACTATCTCTATCCGCTTCCCGCTCTTTCCGCCTACGGGCTGGAGTGGGTGACCGTTTACATCGGCGGCGATCTGCTGGGGATTTATTCCTGCCTCGACGAAGCCTTTGCGGCGATGACCGATTCCTATCACGGCTATTACGTGGTGTTGAACGGCGGAGATGCCTATCACGAGGCCGCCGCCTTCCACATTACGGGGGATTGGCCCGCCGTGCGGTACGTGACGCTGATCGGGCGGCACGTGGTGGGGAAGGATGGAACCTACACCGCCACCCGCGTGCTCATCACCCATGATTCCGAGCTGAAAAGCGATCTTTGCCTGAAAAGCCTGTTTCTCGGCAGCACTAAGCCCGTGCGGCTGGACACCCTGCTCTATGAGTTCGTGTATGGAAACGACACTACATATTACAGTGCCGTGATGGACAGCGTCACGGTGTACAAAGGATAAAGAAAGGAAAAGAAACATGAAAAAGTATACCGACATTGCGATTGAAAAAACGCTTGCCCTGCTGGAGATCGATAGTCCCTCCGGCTTCACCGAAGCCGTAGCCTCCTATCTGCTCCATGAGCTGGAGGAGATGGGGTGCTCCGCTCGCCGAACCGAAAAGGGAGGCGTGCTTCTGGATCTGGGCGGCGAAAACGATGCCGATGCGCTTCTTCTGATGGCCCACGTGGACACCATCGGTGCGATGGTCTCGCAGGTGAAGGGGAACGGACGGCTGGAGGTCACTCCCATCGGAGGCCTGCCCGTTCAAACCGTGGAATCCGAGAATCTGAGAGTCTACACGCGCGGCGGCGGTTGCTTTGAGGGAACGCTTCAGCTTTGCAATCCTTCCGTTCACGTCAACGGTGCCTATCGCGATGCCAAGCGGGAGTATCCCGCCATGGAGGCGGTGCTGGACGAGGACGTTCGCTCCGCCGAGGCAACGCGCGCGTTGGGCATTGAGGTTGGAGATTTCGTTTGCTTTGAGCCCCGTGCCCGCGTGACCGCATCGGGCTATATCAAGAGCCGCTATCTGGACGATAAGCTTGCCGTTGGTATCCTTTTGGGCTTTGCCGCTTATCTCAAGGATCGGGGCATCACGCTTCCTCGCCGCACTTACGTGCATTTCACCGTTTTTGAGGAGATCGGCCATGGCGGAAGTGCCTCGGTGCCTGCAGGCGTCACGGAAGCGATCGCCGTGGATATGGGCTGCATCGGCACCGGACTCACCTGCACCGAGCGGCAGGTTTCTATCTGTGCCAAGGATTCGGGCGGCCCCTATCACTACGACGTGGTGGGCAAGCTGATCGATGCGGCCAAGCGGGAGGGTGCCGACTATGCCGTGGACGTTTATCCGCGCTACGGCTCCGACGTGGAGACCACGCTGACGGCGGGCGCCGATCTGCGCCACGGCTTGATCGGTCCCGGCGTTTATGCCAGCCATGGCTATGA
>JAZRCQ010000186.1:0-3009 GCA_045659845.1 Eubacteriales bacterium | reverse complement strand
CTTCCTAAGACCGCTTGGCCTCCGACTTGGAAGGCACCGCACACACGCTCCACCTCGGCAAGGGAGACGAAGGGAGCCTGCATACGAACAGGAGCGGGTGCGGCGGCGGTGCAGATCAGAAAATCGCCGTTGCCCAGCAGCTGCTCCGCACCTGCCGCGCCAAGGAGGCGGCGGGATTGCAGGCGCGTGGTAGCCCCAAGCACGATCCTTGCGGGGAGATTGGCGAGCAGAAGGCTCGGAAGAGCCTCCTCATCGGTGCGCTGGGTGGCAAGGATCAGATGGATCCCCACGGCGCGCGATTTCTGGGACAGGCGCAGGAGCGCGGTGAGCGTTTCCTCGGCGGAAACGGCCATGAGATCGGAAAGCTCGTCCACCACCACCAGAAGGCGAGGCATCTTTTCGGGGAGGCTGCCTGCCTCTGCCATGGCGTTGTAGTCCTCGATGCTTCTTGCTCCTGCCTCGGAAAGCAGGCGGTAGCGCTCCTCCATTTCCGCCACTGCACCCGACAGGGCGGCCGCGGCCTCTGCGGCATCCTCAATGGGGGGGAGCACGTTGTGCGGCAGATCCGCAAAGCAGGAAAGCTCCACGCGCTTCACGTCCACCGGGAGCAGGCGCAGAAGCGAGGGATCCTCTCTCAGAAGCAGAGAGGTGAGGAAGGAATGGAGCAAAACGGTCTTGCCGGAGCCGGTGGGCCCCACCAGAAGCAGGTGCGGCAGCTGAGGGAGCCGAAGATGGCGAGGATTGCCGGCGGCATCGCGGCCGAGGGGCAGAGCGAAGGGCTCTGCCTCGGCCAGCTCCGGAGATTCCAGCAGCTCGCGGAGATTCACCACCCGACGGTGGCGCAGAGGGATCTCAAAAACGATCGCTTCCTGCTCGGGATGGAGATAGGCCCGAACGCCCGTGAGGGATTCGCTGAGCATCAGATCCTCGGCAAGAGCATCGGGCTTGTCGGAAACGTGGGAGACGTGAACGGTGAGAGCGGCCAGCGCGGCGCCAACGGTGTAGGTAACGGCGTGGAAGGGTACGCCGTGTTCCCGCAGAAAGGCCTGCAGGCGCAGGGAAAGTGCCTCTGCCTCGGCAAGCCGCTCCTCCTCTGTGTCCGCATGGGAGGACGGAATGCAAGTAAGCTCCTCCGCCGTGAAGGCGGGGAGATAGCGGTTGCCCTCCCGAAGGAGCTTGCCTTCCTCGAGCGCGCGTTCCAGAAGCCGCACGGCGCGAGCGTAGCCGATGTATAATTTTCTTTGAAGCAGAACAGTGGAGATCGTTCCCTCCTCCAGTGCCAGCTGAAGGGCCTTGAGATAGAGGAGCTCCTCTCGGTTGCCCTTGGGGGCGGGGTTGAGCAGCTCGGTGGTGGGGTGTGGCTTATGCGGATGAGAGGACATGGTTCAGTCTCCTTTTCTGACAGGTGATCAACGGGGATGCTCCCGCAGGAGATCCCCGTTGAAGGTATTGGTTAATCTTCGTCGGGCTCGTCGCGGCCCTCGTTCCCCTCGATGAAGCGCTCGATGAATTGCTCGGCGGTGATCAGGATGGGGCGAGCCTTGGTTCCGTCGGCCTTGCCCACCAGCCCATCCTCTTCCATGCGGTCGATGATCTTTGCGGCGCGGCTATAGCCGATGCTGAGCTTTCTTTGGAGCAGGGAGGTGGAAACGCGCTTCTCCTCGATGCAGACGCGAATGGCTTCAACGTATTTGTTGTCGCCGTCGCCACCGCCGCCGGGAAGCTCCACGCTTTCCTCGCCCTTGGTCTTTTTGTTTCCGCACATAGCGGCGTACTCCTTCATTTTGGAGGTGAAATTCTCGCTGTAAACGGCGGTACCGTTGGTGGTGCGGAGGAATTCGCAGATGCGCTCCACCTCCTCGTCGTTCACAAAGGCTCCCTGCACACGGGTGGGCTTACGAGCGCCTACGGGCTTGAAGAGCATATCGCCCTTGCCCAGCAGGACCTCTGCGCCCGCGCCGTCCAAAACGGTTCGGGAGTCGGCCTGCGAGAACACCGTGCAGGCGATACGGGAGGGAATATTTGCCTTGATCAGACCGGTCACCACGTCCACGGAGGGGCGCTGAGTACCCACGATCACATGCATACCTGCGGCTCTTGCCTTCTGTGCCAAGCGGCAGATGGAGGTCTCCACCTCTTCTCTCGCCGTCATCATCAGGTCGGCCAGCTCGTCGATAATGATCACGATCTGGGGCATAAAGGGAACGTCGGGATCCTTGGCGGCGATCTTATTGTAGCCGTCGATATTACGAACGCCGACCTCGCCGATGCGCTGGTAGCGATCCTCCATTTCCAAAACGGCGGCCTGCAGTGCGCCTGCGGCATCCTTGGGCGTGGAGATGATGGGGGCCATCAGATGAGGAATTCCCTTGTAGGGGGTGAATTCCACCTGCTTGGGATCGATCAGGATCAGCTTCACCTCATCGGGACGTGCCTTATAGAGGATGCTGGTGATGATGCAGTTGATGCACACCGACTTACCCATACCCGTGGCACCCGCGATCAGCAGGTGGGGCATTTTCACGATGTCAAACATCAGAGGATTGCCGGTGACGTCGGTGCCGAGGCCGCAGAGCAGGCGGCTCTCCCCATCGCGGAAGCCGGAGGATTCGATCAGCTCGCGGAGCGGAACCGATTGGCGGGTTTGGTTGGGAACCTCCACGCCGATGGCGCTCTTGCCCTCGATGGCCTCCATGCGAACCTTTCCTGCGGCGAAGGCCAACGCGATGTCGTCGGAAAGATTCATGATGTTGCGCACGCGCACACCCGTGGAGGGGAAGATCTCATAGCGCGTAACGGTTGGGCCGTGGGAATAGGTGATCTCCTTCACGCTGATATTGAAATCGTTGAGCGTGGAGGTGAGAATGGTGGTGTTTTCCTCGATCTCCTGCAGATTTTCCTTGGTTTCGCCTGCAGGCGGTGCCAGATAGGAGATGGGGGGGAAGACGTAGGGCTTGGGGGGCGCCTCCTTGGGCTTCTGCTCGGGGGCCGGCTTGGGGGGGGTGGGCT
>JAZRCQ010000185.1:0-8942 GCA_045659845.1 Eubacteriales bacterium | reverse complement strand
GGATCTCCTCGATGGGGCGAGCGGCATTCACGATGCGGATGTTGTCGCGCACGCTGAGCGCCTCAATGGCCGTGAGAAATTTATTCCGAACGGCGGTGAGCTTTTCCTCGGTTTCGTAGATCTCCTGCGTGACGCGGTTTTTCAGGATGCGCTCCATGCTTTGCTGAGGCGTCAGATCCAAAAAAATGCAGAGATCGGGACTGCGGATCTCGGGGCAATCCAGATTCATGCGGCGCACCCATTCAAAATCCGTTTCGCTTCCCTGATAGGCGAGGGAGGAATAGTAGTAGCGATCGCAGATCACGTCCACGCCGTCGCCGGTCATCTTGTTGAAGCCGTTCACGGGGTTGACGTTGTGGAAGATCCGATCCAACACGAAAAGCGCGGCCATTTCTCCCGGAGAGCGCTTGGAAACGCCGCCCAGCGCATCGCGGAGCAGCCCTCCCGTGACCGATTCGGTGGGCTCGGCGGTGCGATAAACGCGCCTGCCCTTTTGCTGAAGATATTCTGCGAGAAGCTCGATCTGCGTGGTCTTTCCCGCGCCGTCGATGCCCTCGAAAACAATGAGACGTCCTTTCATATTTCCCTCATCCTTTGTCAATTTTATCGATCTGCTGCTCCAGCTCCCGCATTTGCGCGCGCAGCTTCTCGAATTCCTGCGCCACGGGGTCGGGGATATGGATCTGATCCAGATCCTGCACCTTTTCGCCGTTGCGGCGAACCACCTTTGCGGGGATGCCCACGGCGGTGCTGTTTTCGGGTACCTCCCGCAGAACCACGGCGTTTGCGGCGATCTTGCTGCCGGAGCCGACCTTTACGGGGCCCAACACCTTTGCGCCTGCGCCGACCATCACGTTGTCGCCCAGCGTGGGATGACGCTTGCCCACGTCTTTTCCGGTTCCGCCCAGCGTTACGCCCTGATAGATGGTGCAATTATCTCCGATCTCGGCGGTCTCACCGATCACAACGCCCATGCCGTGGTCGATGAAAAGCCCCTTTCCGATGGTGGCACCGGGGTGGATCTCGATGCCCGTGAGATGCCTTGCGGCCTGGCTCACAGCTCTGGCGGCAAAATAGTGACCTTGCTTTTGGAGCCGATTGGCCACCCGATAGGCCATCATGGCGTGAACTCCCGAATAAAGCAAAAGGATCTCCGAGGTGCTTCTCGCGGCAGGGTCTCTTTGCTTCACGGCCACAACGGTGTCGGCGATGGAATCCAACAGCTCCTCCCGATCTCGGCGGCGCCGGTTGAGATAGGCGGTAACGGCTTTCTTGGTTTGCTTGATGGTCATGGGGGATACTCCTTTGGATATGGTCTATTCCTATTATACACGGAAAATCGGTTTTTGTAAATAGGTTTTCTCAACTTTTGGAAAAACAGTTGACATTTCTCTCTTTTTATGGTATACTGTCGACACATTGAGGGAGTAGCCGGCGTCGATGGGCGCAGCAAGTCAACATACTGGCGGAGTCCGCCTGGCTTGCTTTAATTTGCGAGACTCATGTAGAGCGTAGAGCGATACATGGGAGAATCCTATCCGATATCGCTTTGCGGTATCGGATTTTTTTGCGAAAGGATGAATGAAAACGATGAATCTCGGATGGGAATTTTTTGTAACCGCTATGGGACTGGGCTTTGGCCTTGCTATGGATGCCTTCTCGGTGTCATTGGCGAACGGACTGAACGACACCGGCATGAAGCGCCGAAGAATGTGCCTCGTGGCGGGAACCTTCGCGGGCTTTCAGGGCCTGATGCCGCTGCTGGGCTGGATCTGCATCAAGACCGTGGCAGATAAATTTGCGCTTTTTCAGAAAGCGGTTCCGTGGATCGCGCTCCTTCTGCTCTGCTGGATCGGCGGAAAGATGCTTTGGGAGGGCCTGCGGCCGGGGGACGACGAGGCCGAGGAAGGCGCGAAGGCGCTCACCTTCGGTTTGCTGGTCGTGCAGGGAATTGCCACCTCGATCGATGCGCTGTCGGTGGGCTTCAACATGGTGGATATGCAGTATTCTGCGGGCATGGCGGCGCTCAGCGCGGCATTGATCGCCCTGCTCACCTTCTTCATCTGCTATGCGGGACTATACGTTGGAAAGAAATTCGGAACCAAGCTGGCAAATAAGGCCTCCATTCTCGGCGGAGCGATCCTCGTTGCCATCGGCTTTTGGATTTTCTTTTCCTGATCAGCTTTATGTTTTGGGAGTCGACCCTGTCGGCTCCTTTTCCTTTTTCTCGGAGGCTCCTTCGGATTTGTTGATCCGAGATGGCTTTTTGCAATTTTTTTGCTTGACTAATATATAAAAAGGTTAGAAAGTGGATTCTTGATATTGACTTTTCGGAGAAAATGTGCTATAATACAACGTGAATAGTTGTTTGTTGCGCCATCCGTGGCGAGATTGCAAGGAGGATATCATGAATCGGAAGATTGCACACATTCTGATCAGTGCCATGAGCTTGATGACCCTGGTGGGCGTCGTGCTCTCCATCGTTTACTACGACCAAATGAAAACAACCGTGCTGGAGGATGGCTCTATGGACGTTGTGATCAAGGATAACACCAGCGTTGAAAAGGAATTCGACCTTGCGGGGATCAATCCCGGGGAGCAGCAGGAGTTCCTTTTGCGCCTTTCTCCGAAGAAGCGCGGCGCCTATGAGATCGAGCTTGGATTCCGCGAGATCGAGAACCACGGCTTGAAGGAGCTGGTGAACGTGCGGGTTCTGATGAATGAGGAGGCCGTGTTTGAAGGGACGATGACCGAGCTGCTCGGAAACGAGCAGACGATCCGTTTTGAGTGTGCCTCTGCCGAAGAGAGCACAACGAACCTGAGGGTGATCTATTCCATGAGCGAGGAGATCGGAAACGAAGCGATGGGAACGTCGCTGGATTTCAGAATGCTTCTGACGGCTCGCTTGAAGTGAGGGTGATGTGATGACTGAGCAGATGAAACAACAGCCTGCCGGCGGCCGCGCCAAGCGGATTGTTGGCACCGTGATGAATGCGATCCTCTACGCCTTTCTGATCCTCTGTCTGGTTCTTCTGGTGATCGTGGTCAGCTCCCAGCGGAGCGGCAACGACGGCGCCTTCACGGTGCTGGGGAAGCAGATGCGCGTGGTGGTGTCCCCCTCCATGGAGGCCTGTGAGGCCACCGACGTGAGCGGCTACGAGATCGGAAGCCTGCCCGTTGGCACGATGGTGTTCGTGGACGTGAAGCCCGAGGATGAGACTGAGCTGGAGGCTTGGTATGCCGACCTGAACAAGGGCGACGTGCTGACCTTCCGCTATGAATATGCGGGAACGCAGGTGACCATCACCCACCGCATTACCGATATCACGCCAAAGGAAACCGGCGGATATCTCATTACGCTGGAGGGAGACAACCGCGATGCGGATCAGTCGTTGCTGCAGCAGGTGATCGACACCTCGGCGGACAATTTCAATTATGTGATTGGCAAGGTGACCGGCTCCAGCCGCGCGATCGGTTGGCTGGTGACGCTTCTGAAGAACCCCGTGGCGCTCGTGCTTGTGGTGATGGTTCCCAGCGCCGTGGTGATCATTCTGGAGATCGTGAAGATCGTTGGAATGTTCGGCGCGGAGAAGGATCAGAAGCAAAAGCTTGAGCAAAAGGCCAAGGAAGAGGAGATCGAAGCGCTGAAGCGCCAGCTGGCGCAGATGCAGGAGCTCGTTGGGGCAGGTGCCTCGGCGGAGAACGCTTCTGAGGGCGATTCGGAGAAGGAGGATTTGAAATGACACTGGAACAGATTCTGACGCTGTTTTTCGCCGTTGCAATTTTTCTTGCATTGATCACCATCACTCTGCTGGTGGCGGATGCCTACTTTGCATCGGGTAAATTCAGAAAAAAATTCCGCAGCAAGAGAACGCGCTTGAAGTATCATGCACCGTCTGCCAGACGTCACGTTTCCCGCGGAGGGAAGCGCCATGCAATTCCCGGCGTTGCCGTTTACGGCGTGCTCGGCGGTCTGCTGGCGGGAGTGGCTGTGGCGGCAAGGCCCTTCTTCGAGGACGGCAAGGGCGGCTTCGGTGTTTCGAGAAAAAAACGCTCCACCCGCGACAGAGGGATCCGCGTTTTCCGCTTCTGATGGAACTTTGATATGCGAGGTAATGAACGATGATGACGAAAAAGACAAAGGCTATTTTGCTTTCTTCGATGACGCTGATGCTTTGCGTGGTGCTGATCACCACGGCCACCTTCGCGCTCTACAGCCAGTCCACCTCGGTGAAATATCACCTGCAGGCCGGTAAGCTGGAGCTGCAGCTCTGGAGAGTTGGCGTGGCGCAGCTCGCTCTGAACGATCAGGGCTATCTGGTGGAGACCGAATGCGGCGAGGGAGACACCACTCCCAGCGGCAAGGACGTGTATCAGAATTTTTCCGGAAAGGTGAGCGATAATCTCTTCGGGCTCTCCGAAAAAAGCCTGGAGGCGCTGGTGCCCGGCTCGTGGTTTGAAACCACGCTGAAGCTGGTGAACAACGGAGACGTGGCGTTCCGCTACAATTTCTCCGTGGATCTGGGCAACTCCGAAAGCTCCGATCTGTGGGGCTATATCACCGTGGCTTTGATCCCTTGCGATGCGCAGGGACAGGCGATCGGTGAGGCCGTTGAGAAAACGCTGGAGCAGCTGAAGGCGGAGCCCACCTGCCTGGAGCAAACGTTTGAGGCGAACGAGGCCGTGCGCTATATGAAGATCCGCCTTTCCGTGAGCAAGGATGCAACGGCATTCACGGGAAGCGGCGTGAATTTTGATCTGGTCGTAACGGCCAATCAGCTGGTGCAGGCCGCCTGATCCCCATCGCAGAATGAATCGCGGTGCCTCCTCGGGAGGATGTGCCGCAGAATGAAGGAGAACGATCCAATGAAAAAGAAAGCGTTGCTGTCCTCGATCCTGACCGTTGTGCTTTGCCTCGGTCTCATCGCGGGCTCCACGCTCGCTCTGTTCACCACGGAGGAACAAACGGATATTGCCGTGACCTCCGGTAGTGTCAGAATGAGCGCGTTTCTTCGGGAGGATTCCGTGACCACTTATTGGTGCGATGCTCCTGTTGGAACGGATAAAATGTTTAAGGACGGTGGCTCGGCTCGGATCAGCGGCAAGGAGCTGGTGCTGAGCAATATGCTCCCTGGTGATCGCGTGGACGTGGTGATCGACGTGGAGAATGAAAGCAATATTGCCATTGCCTACCGCGTGGTGATGACTGTGGAGGGCAAGCTGGGCGAGGTGCTGGTGGCAACGGCCAAGAGCGATGCCATGAGTGCCGAGATCAACAATCTCAAAAAAAGCTCCGATTGGGTGGACGTTGGCATGGTTGGCGGTGCGGGAGAGGCGATCTCCTCCATCACTGTTTCGGTGGAGCTTCCCACTGAGGTTGGAAACGAATATAAGAAAGCCACGGGCAAGGTGATCCTTTCCATTGAGGCCGTTCAGCAGAATGCCAAGGATCTGATGCCGTCCCGCTGAGGCGAGACCGATTGACCTGCATCTCGCGGCGACGGATGCATAGCCCTTGCACAGGGGCAAGCAAATCTCTACATACGAAGGAGAACATTATGAAACTGAGAGCTTTGAGTACCTCTCTTCTCACGATCCTGCTCTGCTTTGCGCTGATCGCAGGCTCCACCTTTGCATTGTTTGCAACGGAAACAAGGTTTAATATTGCCATTGGCTCCGGTAAGGTGGATGTGACTGCTGTGCTTTCCGATCTGAAGCTCTTCTCCATGGATCAGGCGCAGGGCGCACATTTTGAAAATGGAGGAACCGCAACGATCGACGATGGGCGCTTGGATATTCGTTTGATGACGCCCGGCGACGCCGTGACCGCGCAGATTACGGTGGAAAACCGCAGCAATGTGGCTCTGAAATACCGCGTGGTGATGAGAGCCGAGGGCGATCTCGCGGCCGGGCTGGTGAGCAGCGTCACGGTGGACGGCAAGAGCTATTCCATCACCGAGCAGAAGAACGCCACTCCTTGGATCGCGGTCTCCGCAAAATCTCCCATCCCTGCCGACGGCAAGGGCATTGAGATCTCCGTGAAGCTTCCCGAAGAAGCAGGCAACGAATTTCAGAACACCCATGCTGCCATGGTGGTAACGCTGGAGGCAGTGCAGGGCAATGCGGAGCTTTGGGACGGCAGCTCCAGCACCGCATGGTATGATAACGCTCCCGACGCCGAGGTTTACGAGATCTCCACGGCGGCCGAGCTGGCAGGCATCGGCAAGGTACTGGAGCAGGCAGGCAGTCGATTCACCAACAAGACCGTGAAGCTGATGAACGACATCGATCTTTCGGGCATCGTATGGACTCCCATCAATATCGGTGCCGACGCCGCCAACGAGATCGTTCTGGACGGCAACGGCAAGACCATCAGCGGATTGACGCTGAACGGCGATGGCTATCAGGGCTTCTTCGGAAGCGTGGCGGCCAAGCTGACGGTGAAGGATCTTACTTTTGAAAACGCAACCGTTGCCACCTCGCAGGGACACTCTGCCGTGGTGGTTGGAAGTCACTACGGAAATCAGCTCGCGCTGGAGAACGTGGATCTGCAGAATTGCTCGGTGACCACCTCCGCAGAGAAGGGCATCTATCTCGGCGGCTACGTTGGCTTCTCCGCGCAGAACGATCCCACCGCCAATGCAAAGCTGAGCTTCGTTGATTGCAGTGCCAAGGAGCTTTTGATTTCAGGCTATCACTCCATCGGCGCCTTCGTTGGCATCACCAAATATGCCGCAAACGATAAGATGTCGCTGAACGGATGCAGCTCCGAAGCAACGCTGATCTACTCCGCAACGAGTGGCGTGGGTGCGCAGGATTGGGCCTGCGGCGCGGACGGCTATCAGGCCGCATCCTTCACGGGTGAGGGCAACACCGCCAACAACAAGATCCTGCAGAAGGATCTCAACACCGTTTATTCCGTTTCCGATCTGGTGGCTTTGGCCGATCGCGTGAACGGCGGAGATACTATGGAGGGCAAAACCGTTCTTCTGGCCGCCGATCTCGACCTGAGCGGCTTGGCCTGGACGCCCATCGGTGCCACGGGCAAGGGCTTCATGGGCACCTTCGACGGGCAGGGACACACCGTTTCCAATCTTGACGTGAACTGTGCGGAGAACGGCGGTCTCTTCGGCCGCGTGTTCAAGGGCACGATCAAAAATCTCAACGTGGATAACGCTTCCGTTTACAGCAGATTCTCTGCAGGCGCTGTGGCGGGAACCGTTCACGGCGACGTGCTGAACTGCACGGTCACCAATTCCCGCATTCTGTGCTTTGATCTGAATCCCGACATGGAAACCGGAAAGGGCGACAACGTGGGTGCGCTGATCGGCTTTATCGCCGATGAAGGGGTTGGCTCCGAGGTGAAGGGCAACCGCGTGGCGGATTGCTACGTTTCCGGCAACCGCGATCTCGGCATGCTGATCGGCTATGCGGCCGACGGTGTGCAGATCGAATCCAATGCAGCCGAGAATGTTTTGGTGGTTTGCAACGGCTATAGCACCAATTATCAGGATCCCGCCGAGCTTCGCGTTGGCGGAATGGTTGGCAATCGCAAGGATTGAGACCTTTACAACATCAAAAAGAAGGACTCCGCCGAGGCTCGGCGGAGTCCTTCTTTCTTTTTTGGGATCAGTCCTCGATGGCGGCCTTGCGGCTGTTTACGTCATGGAAGAACTTCATATCGAATTTGGGCTGTCTTTCATAGGTGTAGAGTCCGTTCACCTCCTGCTCCACGTCGTAGAGCTGCGTGTAGCAGAAGCCGAACATTTCGGGATTATCCAGAAGCTGATCGGTGAGCGCCTTGTAGCGATTCTTGAACTCCTCCTCGGTGGTGGGAGCCTGACCGTAGCCCCAGGCGATCTTGTTGTCGGCCTTGGTGTCCCACTTGATGCCGCCGTATTCGCTGACGAACATGGCCTGTCCCTCATATTTGCTGGTGGGATGGCGATGGTGGGAGGGACTGCGGCGACGGTGGTTTGCAACGCAGGTGGCAACGTTGCCCGTGGACACCTCGGCAAACTTGGCGGGATCCTGAGAATAATCGTGAACGTCGAAGATGTCGGTTTCGATATGCGTGCCGCCGCTGGTGTCGATGCAGGGACGGGTGAGATCGAAGGCCTTGGTCTGACGGTAAACCGCGCGAACGAGATCCTCGTAGAGAGCCGTGTTGGCGGTGACCCAAGTCTCGTTCAGCGGGCACCAGCCGATGATGGAGGGATGGTTGTAGTCGCGGATCATGATCTCGCGCCACTCGTTGAGCAGGGGAAGCACGGAATCGGGATCGGTGAAATCGATGCCCCAGTTGCCGAATTCGCCCCAAACCAGATAGCCCATGCGGTCGCAATGATAGAGGAATCGAGGCTCGAACACCTTCTGGTGGAGACGTGCGCCGTTGAAGCCTGCCTCCATGGAGAGCTTGACGTCGTTTGCCAGCGCCTCATCGGAGGGGGCGGTGAAGATACCGTCGGGATAGAAGCCCTGATCCAGCACCAGACGCTGGAACACCGAGCGCTCGTTGATGAGGAAGCGGAAGCCGTCGAGGCGAACCTGACGCATGCCGAAATAGGATTTCACCACGTCCTCGCCATAGGTCAGCTTCAGATCGTAGAGGCGGCCGTGGCCTGCCCCCCAAAGGTGCAGCTCGCCCAGGGGGAGAACGGCGTTCACGGTGCCGCCTGCAGGGGCCTTCACCGTAACGGAGCCAACGGGCTTGCCCTCATAGAAGGCCTCTGCGGTGAGCGTGCCTGCGCCTGCCAGCGTGGCCTCCAGCGCGAGGGTGGCATTGTGAATGTCGGGATTCATTTTCACCGAGCGGACGTGGGCGGTGGGAACGTGCTCCAGCCAAACGGTTTGCCAGATACCCGTGGTGCGGGTGTAGTAGCAGCCGAAGGAGGCATAGCGGAAGGACTGCTTTCCGTGGCCGTAGTTCTTTCTCGGCTCAT
>JAZRCQ010000184.1:0-8578 GCA_045659845.1 Eubacteriales bacterium | reverse complement strand
GGCGCCAAAGCACTCTGCCTCAACAGACAGATCCATGAGGCTCACCGACGCGGCGCAATCGGTTTGATCCGCCACCAGCTTCATACCCTTTGCCTGCTTCTCGCTATCCGAGATCAGCTCGCTCACGGGGATCCCGAGAAGGCTGACGCAGGGGAAGGACAAAATGGGGAGCGCTTTTTTCGTGGGGGCAGATCTGAGGTCTGCCAGCCACTCCTTCATATTGATCTTCATTGCTTTTCTCCGACTTGCTTGGGGACTCACGCTTTGCAGAACGCTGCAGCGGCATCGGCCGCGCTGGCCGCATCCGCCGTGTAGCAGTCTGCCCCAATGAGATCGCAGAATTCCTGATTGATGGGCGCACCGCCGATCATGATCTTCACACGATCGCGAATGCCTGCGGCCTCAGCGGCCTTCACCACCTCGGACATCACGTTCATGGTGGTGGTGAGAAGCGCGGAGCAGCAGATCACCTGACAGTTCTGCTCGATCGCGGTCTTAACAAAGGTCTCTGCGGGAACGTCGGTTCCGAGGTCGACCACCTCCAGTCCCTTGCCCTCCATCATCATCTTCACGAGGTTCTTGCCAATGTCGTGAAGGTCGCCCTGCACCGTGCCGATGCAGACCTTGCCCGTTGCCTGCACGCCTGCCTCCGCAAGATGGGGCTTGAGGATCTGCGCGCCCATGTTCATGGCTCTCGCGGCCACCAGAACCTCGGGAACGTACACTTCGTTGTTCTTGAACTTCTCGCCGATCACGCTCATGCCCGAAAGAAGTCCTTCGTTCAGAATCTCTGCGGGTGCCATTCCCTCATCCAGAGCCTTCTGCACCAGCTCCTTCACGATCTTTGCCTTGCCCTTTTGCAGGTTCTCCGAAATTTCCACTAAAATGCTCATGTTATTTTCTCCGAATAAAATTTATTTTTTTGATGGAGGCCGCTCTTAAGGCTTCCAATATTCTGCAATGGTTTCCTTGGCAAGCTCAACGTAGCGTCTGCCGCGCTCATAGTCGCCGTAGATGGTGCCAACCTCGCGCTGCGCTACCTCCAAAAGACAACCGCTGGATGCTTGTGCAATATCCTTAAAGCATCTGCGCACAGCATCCTCATCCAGAGGCCCGACATTCGTAACGATCTCTGCGCGAGGCTTACTGTAATACACAATGCGAGAGCCGCGGAGGTATTCTCCGATCTTCGGCTCAACGTTCCAAGGAGACACCGACAGCTTGCGCAGATTGCTCCACTTGGAAATATAATCCTCCCAAAGCGTATCCACGCGCTCACAGCAGCCGTAGGAAAGCAATCCGAAGCGCTTTGCCAAACGATCCAGATACGGGAACACGAATTCCCCGAACATTTCGGGCGAGATCGCGGTTGCCTCCTGTGCTTCCATAAAGCCCCACATCTGCTTGGTGGAGGTGATGGGGCCCTCGGCGGGAAGCTCATCGGTGAAGCCGAAGGATTCCTGACCGATCGGCGCAAAGCCGTTGTTGGGAAGGAGAAGCTGATTGGCTTCCAGATAGTCGTAGTAGCTTTCATACATGGAGGTGGCCATTTCCATGATCTCATGGAGTGCCTCGGGGGAATCATACATGGAAACATAGTAGGTTTCCATGCCGATCAGCTTGATCAGCGGATTGGTGATCGCTCCCTTCAAGGAAGTATGCGTGATAGTGGAGGGCAGAATATCACCGAAAACATCGTCGGCAAAGGCGCACCAAGCCTTGGTGCCCTCGGGATTCACCTTGAAGGAGCCGCCGCGGAAGAGATCGATATCCGCTTCCACGTCGTCGGTGATGGGATTGATATGATATCCGCCGGTTCCGGGAACCCTTGTGAGATTGGGAGGCGTTCCGAAGGGAGTAAGCGATGTGAAAAGAGGAACATCGAAGGTCTTCGACACAGGCGTGTCATCATCGAACAGTTCTCTTCCCACCATAAATGCCAGCAGCTGTGCCTCCAGCTTGCGGGCATCCTTTCCCTCACAGCGCAAACGATTGTAAACGACCTCGTCCATAAAATTACAGAACAGCAAACGAACAGTCGGGGTATCTCTGATGCCCTTTTCCTGCTTGTGCCACATTGCAAGGATCTCATCGTTGCGAGCACAGTTTGCCAGCTGCGCCTTGCGAAATGCAATTTCTCTCAATATCTCGCGATCCTTCAAAGAGATTTTTTCCATATTTTATTTTCTCCTATAATTCCGGGTGCAACAATCCGTCAACGCCCTTAATAAGATCGAACTCTCTGCGAGCAGTCAGGATAACCAACCGCAGAAATGCCCTGCTTGTATTTTATCACACATTTAACACTTTGTAAATTGTATTATTCCGTATATTACATTGTTTTTTTTCGCATAAAAGCAAAAGTACATCCCATTCAAAAGCAAAATTATATTCTATAAATTCGCACCGCCCAAAACAAGGATTCCGCACCGATGCAGAGCAGAGCAAAAGCCCCTCGGCAAACGGCTGTCTCAAGCCCTCCCTCTTGCTCCATGCACAAAACCTCGCGTCTGCTCTTTCGCCCTCATAAAGCAAAATAAGCAAGCATTTGAGCCCCACGTAAAAAGGCCGTCCCGCAAAAAGCAATCCTCCCCAACAAAACGACCGAACGATTTTGTTGAACCGTTCGGTCATTTTTCGTTTTTTATCGCCTTACCCGCGCGCTTTTTCTGTTTTTCGAGGGAACAACCAAGCAAGCCGCCGCGAGAACAGCAAGGATCGTTCCGCAATTCTGCATCAATACATTCGCGCCGCATCCGATGGGTTCAGCCTGCATGGGAGCGGACGTACCGGGAACCGGAGAAGTGCCCGCCGGAGCCTGCGAAGCAGCTTCCTCCGTGGTTTTCTCCGTTACCGGATTTTGATCTGCGTGAAGCAAAGAGTGCTTCACGGAAAGCGCGCCCTCGCTCACACGGATCTCCGAGATAGAGCCGCAGAACAATCGACGGACCAAGCCCTCCGGATCGACCTGATTCATAGACGTGGCACCGGCATCCAATATTTTTCTGCCAACTCCAACCTCCCATCCGAAGGAAGGATCCACCGATGCGATCTTGCCGTCCTCGGTTATCACCTTAACCAATTCGCCGTTACAGTAAATGGAGGTTTTGATGCCGTTACACGAAACCATATAATGAATCCATTCTTCGGCATGAATACCGTCTGCAAATTCGTTGTTTATTTTGCCGTTATCGTGGTTTATGTGAATATATTGCAGTCCCGTTGTTCCCTGGTCGCCAATCGCTCCAATCGCATTGCCCCCCGACACATCGGAAAGTGCCAGCGATAACGGGGGCTCATTTTGGGTTTCCACAACGCCCTGACGGGAGAACAGTCCCGTATAGCGGTTGTAAAGATTGTTCCATTCGGGAGAAATTTTAAAAACGATCTCAACCGTCCAGCCGCTTCTTCCGCTCAAAGCATTCAGAGGTGCATTCTCCACCGTTTCCAGATATTTACCCGACACATACGCGCCGCTGAAGGTATTTTGTGATGCTTCATAAGGATCAACGCTTTTTGCCTGCGCCAACGTATTCTTGAACATGAGGGAGGTAGCGTTCTCCGCGCTTTTCATTTCTCCCAGATCCACGCCGGTGTCCCAGGAAAAGATATCCAATTGGTTTCCGTTTCCAACAGAACGCACCACCAGATCATTCCCGTTTCCGGAAAGGTCTATAAACTTGAGATCGTCGGTATCCACATTTCCCGTGTAATACCCTGCTTGATTTTGAAGCTTCCAATGCGCCAGCACCCCATTATTGGAAATCGGTTCTGCCGTTGCGGGGAACGACAGGATTCCACATAAAAATGTGAGTAATAAAAGCCAAGCCGTTTTTTTCATAAACAAATCCTTCTCCTTATTTTTTCATTTTGAAACGCGCGTTTTTTACAAAAATAACCGATGTCGCACGTTATCTGAGTTTATTATAACAAAAATGCTTTCCGGTGTAAATTGTGTTACTGCGCAAATATATTGTTTTTTTTGCTCTTTTCCGCTCCGATTCCGTTTGAGCCTCTCCCGATTGCCGATAGCCATCCCTGAGGATCAATCCGCTTCCGTGAAGAAGAAGCAGGACTCGTTTCCCTTCAGCGTGATCCGACATTCCTGCGATACACTCGGCACGATCCGCTTTTTCCCTCGATGAGTCAGGCAGAACAGCGGTTTGCTTCCGCGATATTGAAGGCGGATCACGTTGTCACCATCTTCAGGATCTAACGGCACGCACATTACCCCTTCTCCTCCGTCCGAGCCCTCAAAAACGCCCAACAGTGCGCCGTTTTGAGAGCAGAGCTTCTCAAAAGGTCCAATCGAGGAAGAAGCCCCCGAACACGTCAGCTCGGATCTTATCCAGCAATATCCTTCGCATTCGGTGCCGAACACCCGCACCTCCCGATTGACATTTTTAAGCTTTTGATATTGCTCGGTCTTATCTCCGTTTGCATCAAGCACATGATGATACCACCAGCCTGCGGAATAACACGCCCACGTGATCATCGAGGCCCCATGCGCGAGTGCGCAAAACGCTTGGTGGCGCAGCTGATTCTCGCTCAGATATACCCCTTGATCCTTGGAATTCACCTGCAAAACCACCCATAGTCTTCTGCCGTGTTCCCTGCAACAAGAAGCAGCGTCATTCAAATCGTTCAAAAAGGCGGCTTGACTTGAGGAGTAAACATAATGATCGAAGCTAAGATACGGCAGCCTCAGGCTTTCGCAATACGATCTTAAATATTCTGCATAGATCGGTGTCCCAAGCTCCTTTTCCGCTTGAATTTCTCCGCTCTCTGCCAACATCCCGTAGGAGGGGTACAGATTCAAATACAAAAGCTTTTCGGGAAGCTGCGGCTTGATGAGCTCAACGATCCTCCCGAAATACGGAAGATCCAGCGCCGACGGCTCATCGCCAATCGAAACCCCCACGACGGCCGGATGCTCCGCAACAGAGCGTGCTTTTTCCTGATAATCCTTCTCCGAATAGGTTTTATGCAGACTGCCTGCATTGGCTCCGTCGCCTCCGAACCACCCCGGAAGAACTCCTCCCACAACAGCCTTGACACCGTATTTTGAAAAAAGCTCCAGCGCTTGTATATCCTGATCCATTTCAAAAACGACGTCGATTCCGCACTCCGCCAGCTCCTTCACGTGTATCTCGTCTCTGGCATTGTCTTGAAGGTAATAGGTTCCTATGCGAAATTTTTTGAAAAAATCAAAATTCTCCATATGCTTCTCTGCTTTCTGAATGCATGCGGGCAGCGAGCGATCGCGCATGAAGCTGCCCGCCATTCGTTATCGAATGATGATGTCAGCCTTATCGGAGGATACCGTTTCGCCTGTGGAAAGGGTGTGTGCTCCTGCGGCATGGAAGATCGTTACGGAATGTCCGTCCGTAAACTCAACGGCTTGAACCAATTCGGTGTTCGTGATGCTCTTGATCGGAAGCCCATCTGCAGTTGCGGGAGCCTTTCCGTCGCCGTTGGCATATACGGCGTATGCATACGATGCATTTTCAAGATCTGCTCCGTATGAGTAATAGAGGCTGAAAACATCGGCAGACACAAGCTCCTCCGGCTGATTGAGACTGTTTCTGCTGGGGGATCCGGTCATCGTTTTTGCCTCCGCGGCAAGGATACCGCCTCCGAGATTGTAATACGCAAATGCACCGTTGCAAACCGCAACGTTACCGGTCACCGAAACACTTCCGCCGTTGAGCGCAAGAGCTTCCCCTCCGATTTTTGCGCCGTTATACCGACACTGGTCGATAGAGGTGCGGATCTCGGTGGTGTTTGAATCCTTTGTGCAGTCCAAGCCTGCTCCCAGAGCCACAGTCATGCCGTTGTAGGTGACAAAGGAAAGCTTGCCGTCGAGCCCATCATTAACGAGCTCCATGTAAAGCGCGCCGATCCCAAGCGAATCATCGGTCTTCCCGTCGCAATGCGTTCCCCGATAGGTGGATTTCTGATAAGCGATCGAGCCCCATGTTTTTTCATAATCATTTTGCCAACGGGCAAGCAACGAGGCATCGTCCTCATGGTAGGTCGTGACGCCCGGATACATCGCGTAATCAAGAACCGCGCCGATCCCCTGATATTCGTTGCCGTAGTACATGTAGCAGGTATTTGCACCGTACGAGAGGTTATATCCCAAAACATTTTCGGAATTTGCAACCTCGGTGAGGATAAAGCCCTCATGGGCGCCGCGAACCGCCATGTAATAATTGGAATTTTTATTCACCAGCGAGTAGGAAAGCGGGAAATATCTGAGCGCAGCAGAAATTTTCGCTGCATCCGTGAAGGACTCACAATAGCGCAAAAGATCTTCCCTTCTGTAGATCCCCTCAATTTCCGAAAGCGCCTTTGCCGTTTGATAAAGGTTAGACGATCCGCTGGCACTGGTGGCCGAACGGCCGATGCTGAAGTAGTTCGTTCCAAATTGACGGTGGAACAAGCTTTGATCGTCGAGCAGGTGATCGATAAACAGCTCGATCTTTTCATTGGGGAGTGCAAAGCAGGTTCCGTACAGCTCTGTGATAAACACCTTCATTCCGGCAATAAAGACTCCGCCGTAGCTTCCCGCGGAGCAAAGCATATTGCCATGCTGGAAAAAGGAGCCGTCCGCCTGGATCCCCTCCTCATTTTGTTTGGCGATCCTGATCTCCGCCGCCATTCTCTCGGATGCGGCATAGACAAGTCCGTAATCCCCCAAAAACAATCCGTGCAGGATCGTTCCCTGCATCACGTCGCAGAGATTTGCGCCGGTGTGATTGGTGGCCTTGAGGCTTCCTCGCAGCGTTCCTCTGCCAATGATCTCGTCCATCTTCTCCACCTGATGATCGTTCAGATACGGAGAGAGCATCAAGCCGATCGCCGCCATCGTCTTTGGGGTGCTGATCTCGTTATGCCACCAGTTGGTCGTGCAGGTGTAATCGGCGTACAGCCAGTGATCGAGAATTCCGAGAACGGACTCTCTCGCGGCGGTGTCAGTCTTCAATCGTTCTTCCCCATAGCAACTGATCAGTGATTTGAGATTGCTCAAATGATTGCTCGGATCCCAGTAATTGGGAACCTTTGACTGATAGTCAATATTCGAAAATTGATAGCCAACCTGATGCCGAACGAGCAGATCCTCATATGCCTTCGCCTGAGATTCGCTCGGAGTGCCCCACTGTGCCGTGTAATATTTTTCAAACAACTTATCAAAGTCGGCTTTGATGGCCGCATCGGTTCGAGTATCCAACGGATACGCAGGATTTCCTTTCATAAGCTCTCCCTTCGTCACCTTGCTTTTCGTGATTACGTTTGAGGTTTGTGTTCCGGAGAGCGTCACGTAATCAAAAACCAGTCTGAACCAATTTTCGGGCTCCTCGAAGGAAACGCAGTAAACGCGGCGCTTCCCGGCGCCGATCAGACCGCCGAACGCAGAGCATCCCTCGGGCAAATCCTCCGCGGAGATTCCCGCGATCGGATCTGTTGATGTTTTAAGATAGGCGGAGGAAACGTAAATATCACTCTCGGATTGATTTCTTGCTTCCGCATAAACGGTAAGGATCACATTTCCTTCCTTTGCGGTGACCCCCGCAAAGCTTTGATTCTCCACAACGCCGAGGATCGTCCACACAAGACTGCCGTCGGGAGAGATCTTCACCGGCTCTCCCTCCACCAAAGGCGCCGTTGTGGACGGAGATTCCGTCTCCGCATTGGATGCGGATGCCGCCGCAGTCTCCGAGGGCGCCTCTTGATTCTGCGAGCTACGGCAGGACGATGCCAGCGTGAGCATGGTGATGACCACGAGCAACCATGAAATCAGTTTTCGACACATATTGACTCCTTTCTTGACAAGAAGCAAGCCTTCGGCATATGCTCTTTTTCAAATGGTGCGATCTGCCTGAAATTCCCCCTCGGATCTCTCTTTTTCCCTTTTATAGAGATCCACGTTCAATTTCGTTTCGTGTGTATCCGAATCAATTATATCATCAGCAATACGAAATGTCAAGAAAAAACAAAGTTCTGTGACGGGCTATTTTTTTCGCCTCTATATCAATATAACAATTTAAACAAGTCCAAATCGCCCCAAAAACAAAAAGCATACCGCATCGCGATCTTTTTTTTGTTGGGCTCGCAGCACCCAAAATGCAACGAGATATTTCAGAGTTCCATAGTAAATGAATAATAGATGATGAATAATGAATAATACAAACAAAAATCCGCCTTCTTACGAAAGCGGATTTTCTTTGGCTCCCCCTGCTGGGTTAGCGAAGCAAAAAGGTGCCGGGGGCGCGTTTTTGCAAGCGGTGTCCGCAACGCGGACTGGCGCGAAGCGGAACCAGCGACAGCCTGTATTAACACACCCCCCTAACGGTGGGCGGGCATATTTGCTTGCCCGCTAAACACGGGCATTCCGCAAGCGGAACCGCAAAGTATGCCGTCAGCCGCGCTTTGAGCTACTGCCCGTCTCGCGAGATTGTCACTGCTCAACCTCAAAAGAGAAGAGCCAAAACAAAAAACCACCCAATTGGGTGGTTTTTGTCTTGTGTTACTCCAACAATTTTGAACCTTTATTTTTAATGTCAATCAACTTTAT
>JAZRCQ010000183.1:0-6493 GCA_045659845.1 Eubacteriales bacterium | reverse complement strand
TGCAAAGGGAACGCCGGCGGAGCTGGCCGGTGCCATTGCGGAGGCTGTGCTTGCTGCCAACAAAATGGAGCACGGCTCGGTGAATGCGCTGGAGGTGTTCCTCAACCGCCTCACGGTCACGGTGAAAAACAGCCGCGGCATCGACAAAAGAGAAGTGAAGTACAATGCCATGCTGGAGGCGATCCCCACGTGGACGGACGGTGAATCCGTGGAGCTTTATGAGGCAAAGCGCTTCAGCCGTTTGGATGCGGAGGAGATCCGCGCCGAGATCGGGGAGCGGATGCGCGAGGTGCGCGACAGAGGCTCTGCCAAGGCGCCCGAGGCAAAACTGCAATGCCCGGTGCTGCTGAAGTCTCATGAGCTGAGAGAGCTTGTCAACGAGCTGGTGGATGGCCTCAGCTATGCCACAGTTTATCATCATTCCAATCGCTTCTCCGAGGGAGATGCACTGCAAACCGAGCCGCGCGGCGACAAGATGACAGTCACCATGCGCGGAAGGCTGGAGGGAAGCGTTTCCTCGGCGCTCTTCGATCGGGAGGGAGTTTCTTTGCAGGATACGAGGGTGATCGAGGAGGGGCGCGTGGTGTCCTACTACGGCGGCTCTCGCTTCGGCCAGTATCTCGGCCGTCCCGTCACGGGAGACCTGCCTTGTGTGGAGCTGGAGGCAGGCACTCTCACGGACGGTGAGCTGGCGAAAAAGCCCTATTTCGTTTGTGCCTCCATGTCGGGGCTGCAGCTGGACGTTTTCAACGATTATATCGGTGGAGAGGTTCGCTTGGGATATTATTATGATGGAGAGAAGCTTCAGCCCATCACGGGAGTATCGATTTCCGGAAAGCTGAGTGAGGCGCTCAATAGCCTCCGCTTGGCCGATCGGGTGGCCACGGAAGGAAATTATCGCGGCCCTGCTTACGCCCTGATGGAGAGTGTGGAGATCGTTTAATATTGTCGGAAGGAAATTTTGGAAGTCGGCTCAGCCGAAAGAAAAAGGAGAACGCAAAATGTTTCAGATCGACGAGTACGTGTATTATGCATCCGGAGGAGTCTGTCGTGTCACCGACATTCAAAGCGCTCCACTTGCGGGCATGCCCGAAGATCGGCTTTATTACGTCCTTCGCTCCTTGCACGACGGTGGCAATGGCGTGATGTATGTTCCGGTGGACAGTGAAACGGTGTTTATCCGTCCCCTGATGGATCGGGAGGCGGCGCTGGCATTGGTGCGGCAGATCCCTGAGATCGAGGAGATCGAGGAGCCGAACGCCAAGGTTCTTCGGGGCCGCTATGCCGACGCAATGAAAATGCATGCCCCCGAGGAATGGGTGCGCGTGATCAAAACGGTTCGCAGGCGGATCGAACGGTTGGCAAAGGCCTCACGCACGCAAAGGATCTCCGATACGGAGCGCGCCCTTGCGGAGGATGCCAAGCGCTATCTGCGCGCCGAGCTGTCCATTGCTCTGGAAATTCCCGCGAGTGAATTGGAGTCCTACATCCGGGCAAGCACATCCGTTTGAGTCGGGCGCGGTTGCCCGCAGAGCCCTTTGAAGACAATTGTATAGGGGAGCAGTCCTGCCGACGTTCGTCGGAAGGGCTGCTTTTCTTTGCGTTGGCAGATCAAACGGCGGTTGTCTGATTTTCAATACGAAATTGTTACCTTTCGCAAAACAATATGTCCGTTTGATAGTATTGACAATCGAAGGGTATTTCGCTATAATTAAGTTGTAGAAAAGTCGGAGCTTTGGTTGGTTTGCACAATTGCAAGCGCGATCCTCCGTCGAAAAAATAATGGAATTCGGAAGGAATTCAGAAAGGGGAATAGCGTGAAGAAGGGGATAGCAATGCTTCTGTGCCTATCGGTATTGTTCACGGGAGGCATCGTGGCAATCGCGGCTTCGGAAAGCGATCAACAAGGAGGAGAGGCTATGATTTCGGAATGGAACGGCGTAGTGCCCGCGTATGACATGAATTATGCATTCAGCGGAGGCGATGGAGGGAAGTACAATCCCTATCTGATCTCCTCGGCGCAGGATCTGGCCATGCTGGCCGCAAACGTTCGCGGCGAGCGAAAGGCGGGATTGGATGGCGTGCAATTCAACACCTATGCGGGAAAGCACTTCAAGCTAACGGTGGATATCGATCTGAAGAATCAGGAGTGGTATGGCATCGGCGGCGCGCTTCCTGCAACCGGCTTCACCGAGTACAGCTATTTTGCGGGGATTTTCGATGGGAACTATCATCGGATCCATAATCTGAATCTGGCCTTCTATGATCCCTCGCTGAAGCAGACGTTGAATTTCCAGGGCTTGTTCGGCTATATCGGCTACGGCGCGGAGATCCGCAATCTGGGAATTGCGAGCGGTCATGTAAACGACGTGGGCGAGCATCGCGTCACACGCGTGGGATGCTTGGTTGGCGGTGTCCGCAACAATGCCGTTATCGAGAACTGCTATAACAATGCGGACATGACGCTTTGCGGCATGGGCGGCGCTCCCAACTATATCGGAGGACTCATTGGCACGTGGATGGATTCAGCCGACAAGCGCGTTCTGAAGAATTGCTATAACTCGGGCGACGTTTCCGTGGTGGTCAACAACATTCAGTTCCGCATCGGCGGTGTGGTGGGAGGTATGCTGGGCGCAGGGCCTGCAGGCTGCACCTACGTCATCGAAAACTGCTTCAACACGGGTAAGATCTCGGTCACCGACACGGTGAAGGATCTTTCTTCTCTGGCGGCAGGGAAGGAGGGCACTCGCTCGGTGGCAGGTCTGGCAGGCGCATTACTGGATGGTATTTCGATGATCAACTGTCATTCCACGGGCGGCGTGAGCTACACTCCCGGCAATCCCGGAAGCGCGGGCAGTGAACTATATTATTGCAGAGCCTTCTCGGGGCTTGTGAACGGCCCGATGAAAAATTGCACTGCCGTGTCGGTGAACGGTGTTGCGGTGCTGGGCAGAAATCAGTCCGCTTCCTCGTCGGGAACCTGCAGAGAGGCGTCGTCGATCCCGTTCTACACGGCGGAGAACGGCTTTCTCAATGCCAAGGAGAGCGTGAGCTACCGCTCCGATGCCGCGCAGGTGGCTTTCACCTCGGCGATCGGCTCCGAGCGCCTTCTCAACGTGATCCGCGTCAATGCGGAAACCCCTTGGCGCTTTGATCTCAAGAACAATTCGCAGGCAAAGAGCTTTGGTCTTTCTCTGAAGCTCACCGATCCCTTCGGCGTTCGCGTGATGGCGAGAATGAGCGATGCAAAGGGAGCTCCCTCCACCTACGCCACGCTTCTCTCCGACATGACCTACGGATTTTTCGTGGTTCGCTCGGATGCGGCGGCTTCCTTTGAAACTGCCGAGCAGCTGCTGGCGAGCGGCCGTGTGGAGATCGCAGAAGGAAAGATGTATGGCTCCACGGGCTATTTCTATGCCGACCTCGGCGGTATTGCGGCGCATCAGCTGAACACGCGCTTCTATCTTGTGGCCTACTACGCGCAGGGAGACGGCATCTGCCTCTCCGAGGTGATCGAGGTGGATCTTGCCAAGACGCTGGAGACCTATGCCGCGGCAGGAAATCCTATGGGATTTTCCGAGAAGGAATATCAGGTCTACGTCACGATGCTTGCCTATTGCAAGCAATATGCGCAGTATGTCGGAGCGTAAGAGAATGCGATGGCTTGCGGTGCTTGCAGTGATCCTTCTGCTGGGATGCTCCTGCGAGAGAGAAGGCAAGGAGGCGCAGACCACCGGAATCACCCACGAAAGCGGCTCGGGAGACTACGGAGCAGTGGTGTTCCCCGATCTGACGGCACGGTAAAGAAAGGATAAGATAGAATGAAGATCAGATTTATTCGGCTGCTGGGAGTGATCCTGCTGATCCTGGCGCAGCTAACGTCTTTGGCGGGATGCGGAGGAGAGGAAGCTCCCTCCGCCACAGAGCCTGTTGCTACGCAGGCGCCAACCAAGCAGGAGGAATCCACGGAAAAGCCCGCGGAGGAAGTGAGGATCGATATGGAATTGAGATATGACGACCGTTTTTCCTTTGAGACCGCGATTGCGGAAATTGAAACGCTGGAGGTCACCTCCCGTCAGGTGGAAAACGGAGAAGCAGACGTTGCCGTTTTGCGCTTGGCCTCCAAGAACGATGATCGGAAGGTGATCGCCTGCGGCATCGGAACGGCGAAGGTGACGCTGGCCGACGGTAGTGTGAAAACAGTGAAGGTGACAGCTGCCGACATCAGCATGCTCCTGATCATCGGGCAGAGCAATGCCGAGGGGCAGATCCAGCCTTTGACGGGTAACTTTGATAAGATGACCTACATCGAGGAGCTGAATCGAAGCATTCTCTGCGAGGAGGGACAGATCTATAGCACCTATGCCCCCGGCCTCAGCACCACGCATGGCGGCGGTATTGGAAACGTGGCCTTTGAAAGCACCCTCAGCAATAAGAACGGAAAGCAGTTTGTTGCTTCGTCTCTCACCTCCACCAAGGCGCTGGACGGCGATCAGCTGCTCTATCCCCTCCATTCGCTTTCTGCATCGGGAAAGGGAAAAACGGGAACCGACAGCGGCATTGCCTATGAATGGAATCAGGCCACCGGCCATAAGGTTTGGGTGATCAACGCGGCACACGGCGGCTCCTCCATCGATAGCTGGCAGCCGGGCACGGCCGAAACGAACAACGACTTCTGGCAAGCGGTGAATCTCTTCAAGTTTTGCGAGGAGGTTATGCAAAAGGAGATCAAGGCAGGCCACTATCGCCTGCAGGATATGGGATATTTCTGGCTGCAGGGCGAAGCCAATATGGGCTTGAGCGCTGAGGACTATGCCAAGAAATATGAAACGATGCATAAGGCTCTCAAGGAAATGCTGCTGTTTGATTCCAATTCCGACGGCACCGCGGATGCCACGCTGAAGTTTGGCGGCCTGATGATGGTGCGCTCCTGCATCGCCCACACGGGCATGGGAGATCTGATCCTGAGAGGCCCGAGAATCGCACAGTATTACATGGGGCAAACCAACAATGAAGCGTGGAGCGACGTTTATCTTGCCACCACCGCAATGGAAAAGTGGATCTCGGATCGAAGCGTGAAGAGCTATTTCTCCGAGAAATACGGAAAGTCCTATCCTTATAGTATGAGAAAGTACACGGCATTGGCCGAGGATATGACCGACGTGCATCCAAACATCCATTATCGTCAGCTGGGATATAATGAGATCGGCATCACGGCGGCTCGCACCGTAGCGGATATTCTGGCAGGGAAGAAGACCGAGGCATCCGCCGCAAGCATTCGTTTGCTCAAGACCGACGGCATGACGCAGTTCAGGGAAGCGGATCCCATTGTTTTGGAGGCGGGAGAAATGCTGATCACTCTGCCGAAGAGCATGAACGGCCTGCCCTGCGAGGGAGGCATCGAATTGACCACCGATCTGGAGGGACTTCAGATCAGCTACTATAGCATCACAGCGCCGCATCTCACCGAGGCGGTGAGCGGCAAGCTCTACGTGAAGCTCAATGGTGAAACTGTGCTGACCTTCACGGTAACGGTGAACGCGGTGAAGGTGGATCTGCCGGATCTCCCGAGCGACGAGGACTACGGCGAGGTCGTGTTCCCGGAGCTTCCGCAGTAAGGGTGCATCATCGTCCCTCTATCCCCCAAACGGGGGAAGGGGGGACGATGAAATATTTTGAAAAAAACGAAAAAATATTGAAAAAAGGTATTGACAAAGCAAATAGAATGTGCTATAATATGGGAGTCGCAGGGACAGAGGCAATGAATCGAGCTTCGCAAAAAAACTTTTTAAGTTTTTTAAAAAAACTCTTGACAAATGCTTTCCGATGTGATATAATGATAAAGTCGGTTGACGAAGCATGGAAGCATAGCTCAGTTGGGAGAGCATCTGCCTTACAAGCAGAGGGTCATAGGTTCGAGCCCTATTGTTTCCACCAAGCTGGTCCGGTAGCTCAGTTGGTTAGAGCGCTAGCCTGTCACGCTAGAGGTCGTGGGTTCGACCCCCATCCGGATCGCCATTTTTAATACAGCACCCTTGCTGTATGCCTCTGTAGCTCAGTTGGTAGAGCAGGGGACTGAAAATCCCCGTGTCGTTGGTTCGATTCCGACCGGAGGCACCATACGCGGATTTAGCTCATTTGGTAGAGCGCCACCTTGCCAAGGTGGAGGTGGCGGGTTCGAGCCCCGTAATCCGCTCCAAACACGGGTACGAAGATGGAACGTTTTCGTGCCCCTTCTTTTTTCAAAAAAAGGAATGACGGCGCCATAGCCAAGCGGTAAGGCAGAGGTCTGCAAAACCTTCATCCCCGGTCCGATTCCGGGTGGCGCCTCCAGAAAAAAGCACATCTGCTCTGCAGATGTGCTTTTTTCAACGAAATTCGCCTGCGGCGAGTGAAATTTGGCAACGCCCAAGTGAAATAGCTTCGCTGTGAAATATTTGCTTCGCAAATGTGAAGGGCGAATTTCATTTCACATCGAACGGAGTGAGATATT
>JAZRCQ010000182.1:0-11073 GCA_045659845.1 Eubacteriales bacterium | reverse complement strand
GATTTGTGAAATGCACTTCGTGCGTGAAATACGCTTCGCGTGTGAAATGCGCTGCGGCGCGTGAGGGGATTTATTTCATTTCACATTGCGACGAAGGAGCAATATTTCACAATTCACGAAGTGAATTATTTCACATTCGGCGCAAGCCGAATATTTCACTTGAAAAGCTAACGGGTTTGTGATATAATGAAACCAAGAAAGGCGGTGGGGAGATGACTAAAAAAGGAAAAAAGCGTAAAAAGAAGATATACGATGTCAAAGCACTACAAGAAAAATGGAAGCTAGAGCGCTTTGATGAAAAAAAGCATAATGCTAAAATGTCAACGATCGCTGCCATTATAGGAGCAATTCTTTTAGCTTCCTTGGCGATTTTTTCGTGTTTTGTTGTAGGTATATATGAACCGATCGATAAGGAAGAAACCATCATTCGCACGGTAGAATTTGACCATTATTCATCGTATTTTTCGAGGGGGAGAACACATCGTTATATTGAATTAACGAACGAAGAACGTATATGGATATCTGTTGGTGGAGAAAATTTAGCTAATAGTTTAAGAGCATTATCTCCGGGAACTATTTTAACTCTTAGATTACATCCTGATGGAACAATACTCGAAATAAGTACAGAGACCAAAGAACTTTTAAATTTTGATGGCGCTCAAGACGAGCTGCGCACAGAGTCAATATTTTGGTTTGTTGTTGGAATTATTATGTTTTTGGGAATGATTCCTTGTATTGCTTATGCATGGATAAAAATTGTTAAGCATAAGTTTTTTTCACCGACAAAAAGTATTTATGGGAGATGATAGGTTGATATCTTCTAAAAACGGTTTGAGTTCGAATCCTAGTGGAAGTTTTCAAAAAATATCTTTTTCGTAGCCCCTACACAGAAAAAAGACCAACTCGCAAGAGTTGGTCTTTTTTCAACGAAATAAATCCCTTGCGGGATTTGTGAAATGCACTTCGTGCGTGAAATACGCTTCGCGTGTGAAATGCGCTGCGGCGCGTGAGGGGATTTATTTCATTTCACATCGACCGAAGGGAGATATTTCACAATTCACGAAGTGAATTATTTCACATTCGGCGCAAGCCGAATATTTCACTTGCAATCTCCCGGATTTTATGATATACTAATCCCGAAAGGCGGTGGCATGATGAAAAAAATAGCATATTACATTTTTCCTTTTGTGATCTTCACAATTCTTTTTTTGCTAACAACCTTGCTTGATAGTACGGAAATATTAGAATTTATCGTGTTTGCATCGCTCTTTTTATTTGCCGCCTTGCTTGGAATAATATCACCGTCAAGAGCCAAGTTTGATTATCTTATTACTATTATAGTTCCTGTTTCTGCTTTCTTTGCCTTGTTTATAGCGTTGTTTTTCGATGAGGGCTGTGACGGCACGCCTCAGCTCTCCTTAAACCACGCTCTGAATATTGAATATTACCGATCTTGGCTTCCCATAGCACTTGTTATGACGGTTATTGCGTTTGTTTTTTCTTTTAAGCCTATCAGAAGGTTCGTTAAAAACAAAGTTTGTTGTAAAAAGTCTGAAAAATGATATGACATCTAAAACGGTCACCAAACACAAAAAATCCTCGTTCTTTGGAACGAGGATTTTTTTATCCAAGCCGCAGTAGGGGTTCCCCGAAGCGAGCTTGCCGAGCTTTTGGGGTTCCCGTAGGCTTGGCATATCATCCGACGCAAGTCGGTATATCATCAGCCCCTTTGGGGCTGTATATCATCACGCGCCAGCGTGCATCTACCTGCGGCTTGATGATATACAACACTTTGTGTTGATGATATACAGACCTTCGGTCTGATGATATACACGGCTCCGCCGTGATTTGGAGCAAGCGCGCCCTCAATTTTCCGCCAAAGCCTTGCAATCCCCACGATTTTATGTTATACTAAACACAGAAAGGCGGTGCAACAATGAAAAAAACCATATCCATTCTTTTGGTATTCTTATCCGTTGTAACAATGTTGAATTCATGCAAAAATGAAGCTACTGACCCCGAGGATGCCGCGGCTTCCGAGCCCGTTGAAAGCGCAACGGCTGAAAGTAGTTTGGAAGATGAATCCGATGACACACAACTGCCAAATGAAGATCCGAATTACGAATTTACCCTCCTGACAGACGGAACCTACGCAATAAACAGGTTTTTGAATCACGACGCAACCGAGGTATCTGTTCCCGACACATATAACGGAAAAGCAGTCACAAAAATCATGAAGGATGCATTTAAGAACTGCTCCAACTTGACCGTGGTGCTGATTCCGAACAGCGTTCAGGAAATTTCTGAGGGGGCATTTTTCGGTTGTTCGGCTCTTAACAGCATGAGCGTGCCTTTTATCGGTAAAAGCAGAAATGAGTCGGCTTCGCTCGGACACTTCTTTGGACAGACCCCCTATGCAGGAGGGCAACAAGTAAACCACAGATATATCGCCCCCGATGGATATGAGTGGCAGAAGCCCTTTTATATACCTGCGGGCTTGAAAAAAGTCACCGTTACGGACAGCATCATAAAAACATACGCATTTGACAGCTGCGCGATGTTAGAGGAGCTTGTGTTCGGAGATGGCGTGACCGAGATCCAAGCAAATGCGTTTATTGAATGTGAGAAGCTTGATCGAATTCATATGGGATCGGGATTTACAACAATCCCCAACGAATGCTTCTCGTTCCTGTTCAACCTTAAAAGCATTGTAATTGGAAAGAACGTAACAAAGATAGGGCGGTCGGCGTTTAGTGATTGTGAATCCTTGGAAAGTGTTACAATACCGTACAAGGTTACCGTTATTGAACCCTATGCGTTCAGCGGTTGTGAATCTCTTAAGAGCATAACCTTTGAATGCAAGACGGGTTGGTACCGTGACTACGGGTCGTCGAGCGGCACGGAAATGACGGTTACAGACCCGGAGAAAAACGCGACCAATCTGACTGATTTCAGAGAATATGTTTGTGACCGTTGGAAAAGAAAATAAGAGAGCGGCATCTATTAAGGTCAGAAGAGACAGAAAAAAGATCAACTCGCAAGAGTTGGTCTTTTTTCAACGAAATAAATCCCTTACGGGATTTGTGAAATGCACTTCGTGCGTGAAATACGCTTCGCGTGTGAAATGCGCTGTGGCGCGTGAGGGGATTTATTTCATTTCACATCGACCGAAGGGAGATATTTCACAATTCACAAAGTGAATTATTTCACATTCGGCGCAAGCCGAATATTTCACTTGCAATCCCCACGATTTTATGATATACTAATCCCAGAAAGGCGGTGGGGATATGAAAAAGAATTACAATTATTGGGTAACCCCTCAAAACACTCCGCAATTCAAATTAAAGTGGATTTTACATATCCTTTCAAGCGCTTGCCATTTCCGTTTGCTAGGTTCTTTTGGTTGACCTATATCTATACTTTGTCGTTATAGCGGCACAAGTTATCATTTCAACGGTAGTCTTTTGCGTACTTCTATCGGAACGAAACTAAGAATTTTGCCTTGTGTAAAGTCTTGTTGCATAATTGTAAGGTTGATGCGGTGGCTTTTTGAAATCAATTTTGGTACAATTACTGGTACAATTATGTATAAACAGGGGGTGTCATTATGAAATTGGCAGATAAGCTAATTGAACTCAGAAAAGAAAAGGGTTGGTCGCAAGAGGAATTCGCTGAGAAGTTGGACGTATCGCGACAGGCGATCAGCAGATGGGAGAACGAAACGGCATTGCCCGACGCTCAAAATATATTGCGTATTAGTAAGCTTTTTAACGTGACAACGGACTATTTGCTGAATGAGGATCATGAGGACAGGGCGGAGACTCCCGCAGTTCAAACGGCAGAAGCCAAAATCGAGAAAACAGCGCCTGTATCTCGGAAAAAGAAATATCCGTATTGGTATCTGATACTTGCGATTTGTTTGGTTGTAGCGGCGGCGTGTGTGATCATAAAAATAATCAAACCCACAAATGAAGAGCATCATCATACCGCAACAAGCAGTGTGAAAGAGAATGAGATCGCGCCCACCTGCGCATCAGACGGCTCCTATGACGAGGTCGTTTATTGCGCGGATTGCAACGAGGAGTTCATGCGTACTCCTCGAAGTGTTGCAAAGATAGCGCATACCTTGCTAAGCAGTGTGAAAGAGAATGAGGTCGCGCCCACCTGCGCGTCAGACGGCTCCTATGACGAGGTCATTTATTGCGAGACTTGCAACAATGTGCTTGTACGGACTCGCAGAGAGACGGAAAAACTGGAGCATAAATATATAGACCGACAATGTATATTGTGTGAGCAGCCTCAGCCCAGCGAGGGCTTGATGTATATGTCCAATGGTGACGGTACGTGCATTGTTGCTCAGGGGGACTGCACGGACGAAAATATCGTTATTCCCGAGTATTCTCCGAGTGGAGAAAAGGTCGTTCAAATTAAAGCATTCGCATTTGCAGGAAACACAACGGTGAAAAGTATTCTTATTCCCGAAACGGTAACCGCTATTGGACAAGGGGCGTTTGAGAATTGCGTTGAGCTTGAAAGCGTTAACCTGCCGGGCAAAATAAAAACGATAGAGCCTTTTGCGTTTAATGGATGTAAAAAATTGAAGGAGATGGCAATACCTGCGGGTGTATACCACATAGGTGAGAAAGCCTTTGCTGATTGTGTTTCGATTGAGAGTATAGTTATTCCCGCAAGCGTTACGAAAATAGGAAAATTTGCCTTCAGGAATTTTTCAGGCTGCGATGGGAAGGTATTATTTGAAATATACGCCGGTTGGAAGCTGTATGACGATTATGGAAATATGATCGATGTTGTTGATTTTGGAAACGGATCGTCTACCGCGGTTCAATATCTTACTTTCAGATTCACCGACTACATATGGAAGCGCGGCTGATAATCACAGAAAGGCGGTGGTTTGGTGACACGTAACACTAAAATTTTCATTTGGAAATGGTTTCTTGCTATTACTATTGGATTTACCGCTATAGCTATTGGAATTGTTGGTTTTTGTATAGATTTTATGGAGATGGGATTGTTTTTTACCTTGTTTGGTATCACCAGTCTAATTTATTACGTCTTTTTTATCCCTCATAGTTTTTTGTTTGGCAGCGACAGTATAACAGTCATATACATTTTCAAAAAATCAACAGTTAGATATAATCATATAAAGAGTTGCAACAAAGAGGAAAGCGGCATTAGAAATTACCCGTGGGGAAATTATTACCATGTTATAGTTGATAAACCGTTTTGGCAAGAATTCAAAATTCCATCAACGAAAAATATTGATTATAATATAAATATTGTGCTTTCAAACATTTAACTCCGAGAGGGTTCGATTCCTTATTGTAAACCACAAAAAATATCTTTTTCGTAGCCCTTTACAGAAAAAACGACAAGTTTCGACTTGTCGTTTTTTCAATTAAATCCGCCTTCTGCGGAATAAATCCACTAACGTGGATGAAATCGCTTCGCGATGAAATCTGCCTTGCGGCAGGAGATGGGCAAATTTCATTTCACATTGCGACGTGGGAGCAATATTTCACTTGAAAATCTAACGGGTTTGTGATATAATGAAACCAAGAAAGGCGGTGGGGAGATGAAATTTAATACATATGATAGGACACCAAGGGGAAAAACACAAAAATGGATTAAAATATTTCTGATTTCATTTTTTGTATTCTTTACCGCCATTATGTTGTTTGTGGGAATCATATTATCAATTGATAATCAGAGTATATTCCCAATTCTCATCACCGTTATAGCTCTTACGTTTGTCGCATTCATGGCGAGTATGTATATTTACAATGCATATAAGGCGTATTTTGAAATTGATGCAACCACAATTAAACTGATTGGTTACCCTTTTTTCAAAAGGCGTGAAAAAATCTTTTCGTTGAGTGACATCAAAAAAATAAGGCGGCGATATGGAGGTCGAGTGGGAATCTCGTATCTCATATTTATAAATCAACAAAACAAGGTTTTGTTTCAAACCATGAATGTCCCTGAAATAAAATCCTATTTTGAAGGTTTAGGCTTTCATGTTGAATGATAGCATCTATTAGCCGTGCTGATTTTATTGCAAAGCTTGAAATCGCGCTCAAAGAAACAAACGAAACGAGCAAGCTATACTTTTCCTATTATTTTTCTAAACTCTTGAATTGCATTGCGGAATGTGTTATAATAAATGCCGTGAAGAACTAAAAAATCGCCATTGGCAACAAAAAGGCCATTGGCGAACCGTTTGGAGGATGTGATGAAAAACGTATTATTGATCGGAGATTCCATTCGCTTGGGCTACGATAAATCGGTGAGAAAAACGTTGGAGGGATACGCAACCGTGCTGTTTCCGGAGGAGAACTGCCGATTTGCCTCCTACGTGCTGCGATATTTTCACGAGTGGCTGGGAAAGATCAACGGAGAGGAGATCGACGTGGTCCATTGGAATGCGGGACTTTGGGATTGCCTGCGGCTTTTTGAAGAGGAGCCCCACACGCCTCTCGACGTGTATGCCTACTACATCGATCGGATCTGCATCCGCATCAAAAAGCTTTGCCCCAATGCGAAGGTGATCTTTGCCACCTCCACAAGAGTGCTTTCGGAAAAAATGTCCAAGCGCTTCAAGCGCTATAATGAGGAGATCGAAAAATACAACGAGGTTGCCGTGGAGGTGGTGAAAAAGCACGGCTTTGCGGTGAACGATCTCTATGCCGTTTCCGCGGGGCTTCCCGAGGAGGCGCACTCGGATGCCGTTCATTACTACACCCCCATGGGAACGGAGGCCTTCACCAATCAGGTGCTGTCCTTCCTGACGCCGGCGCTGGGGATCGAGGAGACGCTCGCCTGCCGCGAGGAGATGTATCGGGATGAGCCGATCGGCATCTGACGGGAGCGGGATCCCCGAATTTCTGACGAATCATATGCTTGCGGCGGCGGGGGCGCATCCCTCGCCGAACCGTTTTTTGGAAAGGTTGAAGCTTTGAAATGATGAAAATGAAAAAAACGAAAACGCTGGTGCTTTCGGGGCTGTTTCTGGCCATTGGAATGCTCCTTCCGCTTCTCACCGGGCAGATCAAGGAGATCGGTGATTCGCTTCTGCCCATGCATATTCCCGTTCTTCTTTGCGGCGCGATCTGCGGCTGGCCCTACGGCGCGATCGTTGGCCTGAGCCTTCCTTTTTTGCGTTCGGCCACATTCGGAATGCCCCCCATCTACCCCAACGCCGTTTGGATGGCGCTGGAGCTGGCCGCCTATGGCCTGGTGATGGGGCTGCTCTATGGTCTCGGCAAAAAGCATCGGCGCGGCTACGTGTATTTCTGCTTGGTGATCGCCATGCTGGCCGGCCGCGTGGTTTGGGGCGTGAGCAAGGCGATTTTGATGGGCGTTGCGGGAAAATCCTTCGGCATGGCCGCCTTTTTGGCGGGAGGCTTTGCCGATGCCGTTCCCGGCATTATCCTCCAGCTGGTTGCCGTTCCGGCGATCCTTGCGCTGGTGGAACGGATGAACCGAAAGGGCGGTGCGGCATGAAAACGGTTTCGTTTCCCTATGGTCGGGAGCAGATCTTCCATGCGTTTGACGATGAGGAGCCGGTGCAGGTGTTGGAGTCCTCCATCAACCAATATCAGCCTGCAGGCACCCCCGAGGAGCTGATCGCGAGAGCTATGAAAAGCCCGGCGGGCTCGCCGCGGCTTTCCGAATTGGCAAAGGGCCAGAAAAACGTGGTGATCATCGCCAGCGACCACACCCGTCCCGTTCCCAGCAGGCTGATCATTCCCCCCATGCTCCGCGAGATCCGCGAGGCCAGCCCCGAGGCGGAGATCACCATTCTGATCGCCACAGGCTGCCATCGGGGAACCACCAAGGAGGAGCTGGTTGATAAATTCGGCAGAGAGATCGTGGAGAACGAGCGGATCTACGTTCACGATTGCGACGAGCGCGAGCGGCTGGTGAGCATCGGCAGGCTTCCCTCGGGGAGCGATTGCGAGATCAGCAGGATCGCCTATGAGGCCGATCTGCTGGTTTCCGAGGGCTTTATCGAGCCGCACTTCTTCGCAGGCTTTTCGGGCGGCAGAAAGAGCGTTTTGCCCGGTGTGTGCGGCAGAAGCACCGTTCTGGCCAACCATTGCTCGGAATTTATTGCCCATGAGCGTGCGCGAACGGGCGTGCTGGAGGGCAACCCCATCCATGAGGACATGCTTTGGGCGGCGAAGAAAGCACGGCTGCGCTACGTGGTGAACGTGGTGCTGAACGATAAAAAGGAGGTCATTTTTGCCACGGCGGGAGACTGCGAGGCGGCGCACCGGGCGGGCACGGAGTTTCTTTCCTCCCTTTGCGGCGTGGAGCCTGCGGAGGAGGCCGACGTGGTGATCACCACCAACGGAGGCTACCCCTTGGATCAGAACGTTTACCAATCGGTGAAGGGGATGACGGCGGGAGAGGCCGTGGTGAAGAAGGGCGGCGTGATCATCATGCTTTCCCATTCGGGCGACGGCGTTGGCGGCGCGCATTTCTATCACCAGCTGGCCGACGAGCCCTGCATGGAAAAGACGATGGCGCAGTTTCTGAGCAGAGGCCGAACGGAAACGGTGCCCGACCAATGGCAAACGCAGATCCTTTTGCGGGTGCTGATGCATGCGCAGGTGATCTTTGTTTCCTCGGTGGACGACGAAACGGTGCGGAGCCTGCACATGATCCCCGCGCACAGTCTTGAGGAGGCGATCGAAGAGGCACGGCGGATCCTTGGGCAGGAGAAGCTGCGGATTATAGCGATCCCCGACGGCGTTTCGGTGATCGTGCGGAAACAGAAATAAAGGAAGAGGGCAGAGCCGATCGGCTCTGCCCTCGTTTCCTTCAGAGGATCCTGCGGCACTCCAGATAGTAGCGCTTGTCCTCGGCGTGGCCCATGGAAAAGGTCTTGCGAGGCAGAGCGCCGTCTCGCAGAACGGTTTCAAACAGCTCGCTCTTTTGCATCCCCTTGAACAGGAAGCCAACGGTGGTGCCGTCGGCGATCAGTCGGCGAAGCGACTCCTCGCCGTGAATATAATCCACGGTCGCTTCGGGATGGGCGGCAAGATATTCGTCCAGATAGGTCTGCAGCGTGCCAACGGCCAGCTGCTGAACGGGATGGGGAACGGAGATCGTTTCCTCGCCGTTTGCCGTGACCACGGTCAGCTCCTGCGCGGCGGCGGTGCCGTTCAAGTCCTGCAGATAGGCGTTGAGCCCCTGCAAAAGCTCGGAAACGTCGGCGCGGAACACGGCGCGATAGATGGGCTCAAATTCCAGTGCCTCGTCGTGCAGGTTCACCACCTCGGCCAGCGCATAGCGGGCGGGGTGAGCGGAAAGCTCCTCGGGGGAGAGGGTGGCGCGCAGCTCCTCGTAGGCCGCCTTGGCCGTGGCAAGGGAATGGTTGCCGTCGCCAACGGCGAAGAGCAGAGGGGAGTCGATGCCGTCGCCGTAGCGCGCGGTCATGGCCTCGGGCGTGGAGAGTGCGGCAAAGGCCTTCTGCAGGGCCGCTTGCTCCTCGTCATTCAAAAGCCAGCCCTTCACGCGGCCGCCGCCCAGCATCAGATCGAAATCGTAGACGGGGGTGCGGGACGAGGCCGAAGCGGCACAAGCCTCGATGGCGGTGCGGCGGGGATCGTCGATGAGAAGCATCACGTGGGGAAGCTCTATCGGCGCGCCTCTTCTCACGGCCACGCGGGGCGGGATGCGCTCCAGCACCGTTCCCTCGGTGGCGCGGATGAGAGAGGCAGAGCCCTTGTGATAGTCGTAGGACTCCAGATCCACGGCGCCGATCACGCCGCGGCGGATCCGACCGTCGGATTGCGTTCTTTCCAGATAGATCATGGCGTTGGGATGAGCCTTCAGCACGCTCTGCAGAGCCTGCTCCATGGCGGCGTGGATCTGCGGGATGCGCTCGGCGCTCTTTTCCAGAAAGATCTCGGGAAGCATCAGGCGCAGCGTGGAGGGGGAGGAGCCAACCTGCTCTTCGGCGCGGGCCCAGTAGTCGGGCTCGCTGGTGTATTGGTCGCAGGCCACCACGCTCCAGGCAGTTCCGTTCACGCGAGAAAAATCGGGGAGCAGGATCTCGGCATTGGTAAAGCAGGTGAAATGATTCATGGGTTCTCCTTTTCGGATCAGGCCTTGCGGCGGAGATATCTGCGCACGCAGCCAACGGTGATGAGAGTGGCGGGAAGGGCCACAAGCGTTAGTACCGTCCAAAGAACGGTGGCGGCAGGCTTCCAATCGGCATGCGTGGAGGGCAGAATGCGATCGGAGAGCGCGAGCGCCTTTTCCTCGTGCCCCGTGAGCCATTGGGCGCAGGAGGCGAGAAGAGCGTAGTTTGCTCCCGAGGAATAGGAATTGGCGATGGAATCAATGCCCATAGAGAGCCAGAGCAGGGCAGAGCCGTTTGCTTCGGCCAGCACACAGAGAGGGAAGCTTCCTCTGGGAAGCTCGGCGGTGTCCTTTTTCATGCTCAGAATGGAGGCCTCGGGGGAGCGCAGAAGCACCGTTTGCGTAACGCCCTCGGTGATCGAGGCGTTGATGGAATGGGCGGTCTGTGCCACGTAGGAGCCGTTGAAGCCATCCAGAATGGGATGATTGCCGGCGGTGGCATAGAAGGTTGAGGAGGCGGAGGTGCCGGAGGAAAGGTCGGCGATCACGTTTTCCTCCTCGGGGGCCGAAAGCCCGTAGCGCGCGGTCACGGCGGCAAGCTTGGGGGCTTTGTAAACGCCGTTGGTAGAAAGGATCACCTTGCCGCCCCCCGTCAGATAGGCATCCAACGCCGCGGCCTCGGCCTCGGGCAGATCGGCGGCCAGATTCAGAATGAGAAGGTCGCCTTCAAAGCCGCTAACGGTGGAAAGCTCACTCACGCCGTAGCAGGCCTGCTCCAGCGATTGGCGGAAGAAGGCGTTGAAGGAATAGCCAACGGTGGAATAGATGCCAACGGTGGGAGTGTCGCCTGCCAAAACGTAGCGGATGGCACCAATCAGATTGGCCTCGCCCGAGAAGCAGGAGCTTGTCACGGAGGGGCCGTAGGCACTCATCACGGCATCGTAGTTCTCGCCGGTGACCTCC
>JAZRCQ010000181.1:0-1682 GCA_045659845.1 Eubacteriales bacterium | reverse complement strand
GGAGAACCAGGAGCCGCTCTTCTTGATCACGTCCAGCAGGATGGCGAAGTCCAGCACCTCGCCCGAGCGGGAGATGCCCTTGCCGTAGAGAATGTCAAATTCGGCCACGCGGAAGGGCGGAGCCACCTTGTTTTTCACGATCTTGCACTTCACGTGGTTGCCGTAGATATCGTTGCCGTCCTTGAGCTGCTCGGTCTTGCGGATGTCGATGCGGACCGATGCAAAGAACTTCAGCGCGCGGCCGCCGGGAGTGGTTTCGGGGTTGCCGTAGATCACGCCCACCTTCTCGCGGATCTGGTTGATAAAGATCACCACGCAGTTGCTCTTATTGATCACGCCCGAAAGCTTTCTCATGGCCTGCGACATCATTCTCGCCTGCACGCCAACCATGGATTGCCCCATATCGCCCTCGATCTCCTGACGGGGCACCAGCGCCGCCACGGAGTCCACAACGATGGCATCCACCGCGCCCGAGCGAGCCAGCTCCTCGCAGATCTCCAGCGCGTCCTCACCGCAATCGGGCTGAGAAACCAGCAGATTGTCGATATCCACGCCCAGCGCCTTGGAATACACGGGATCCAGCGCATGCTCGGCATCGATGAACGCCGCCGTGCCGCCGCTCTTCTGCACCTCCGCCATGATGTGGAGCGCCACGGTGGTCTTACCCGAGGATTCCGGCCCGAAGATCTCCACGATGCGCCCCTTCGGAACGCCGCCGATGCCCAGCGCAAGGTCGAGGGAGAGGGAGCCCGTGTGCACCGCCTGAACCTCCATATGGCGATTCTCGCCCAGCTTCATGATCGCGCCCGCGCCGAAATCCCGCTCGATCTGGGAAATGGCCGTGGCCAACGCCTTCTTCTTGCCCTCCGCATCCAGCTCGGCAGGAACGGTGAGCTTCGTCTTTTTCGCAGTTGCCATAATTCAAATCCTTTCCTAAAACGGAGTTTGCTTTCTTTACGGTACTATCATAGCACATTTCCCAACGGTTGTCAAGGCTTTTTGAAATATTTCTTTCCAAAAGTGGAATTTAAAAACAGACTTTTCCGTTTTTGGCTATATTTTCCGACGTTTGTTTTTCGTTTTCGGAACTGTTTTGCGAGAAAATCCGCTCCAAAAAAGCAGTCGCGCGGCGTCGATTTTCCGTTTCGGAGCCTCTCGCAAGACAAAATTCAACCAAAAAACTTCTTTTTCACCTCTTGCAATCCGCCAAAAAGGGTGGTATAATATAAAATAGATAAGTATACTTCCCTTTCCGGGAATCCGATTCTGCAACGAAAGGAATGATCCAGCATGAACGATGAATTTATTTCGGCTCCCGAGCAGGCCGAGCTTCCGCCTCTCCCCGAGCCTCCCGATATGCCCCCTCCTCCGCCGCAGGGCGCAGGTGCTTCCGCCGAAACGCCGCCGCTCGCCGCACCCGCGGGTGAGAGCCGCCCCGCCGCACCCGCAGAAAAAAAGTCCGCCAAGCCCCGCGCCGCCGTCAAGCGAGAAAAGGTCGATCCCGACACCGTGGTGGCCACCACGGCTCCCTCCGAGCCCAAGCCACGTCCCAAAACGGCACCGAAGGCAACCTCCGGCACCGCCAAGGAGCAGCCCCGATCCAATCGGACGGGCTCCGGCAACGGCGCTTCCAAGACGTCGGGCCCTGCCGCAAAGGGACGCGAGGCCGTGAATCTGGAGCT
>JAZRCQ010000180.1:0-4525 GCA_045659845.1 Eubacteriales bacterium | reverse complement strand
GCAGGCGGAATGGAGAAGGGCGACGTGATGCTGATCGTGGCAGATAAGAACAAGGTGGTTCTGCCCACGCTGGGCGCTCTGCGCACTCTGCTGGGCAAGAAGCTGGAGCTGATCGACGATAAAAAGTTTAATTTCCTGTGGGTGGTGGAGTTCCCGTTCTTCGAGTGGAACGAGGAGACCGAGCATTGGGATGCCATGCATCACCCCTTCACCATGCCGCTGCCCGAATGCCTGCCCGCGCTGGAAAGCGATCCCGGCTCGGTTCGCGCACAGTGCTACGACATGGTGCTCAATGGCGTGGAGCTGCTGTCCGGCTCGATCCGCATCACCGATTGGCAGCTGCAGGAAAAGATGTTCCGCCCACTGGGCCTGACCTCGGAGGATATCGAGCGCAAGTTCGGCTTCCTTGTGGACGCCTATAAGTTTGGTGCGCCGCCTCACGGTGGATCGGGAATGGGACTCGACCGCTTGGCAATGGTGATGTCCGGTGCGGATTCCCTGCGCGACGTGGTTGCCTTCCCGAAGGTGCAGAATGCAAGCGAATTGATGTCGCAGTGCCCCGCACCCGTGGCAAAGGCCGATCTGGATGTGCTCGGCATTGCCGTCACAGAGATCAGCGAGGATGCGGAGTAATTCCAAGCCATTCATAATCAGAAACCCCCGATAAATCGTTTTTGGAAGGCGGGGAACGGGGAGAGCATGCCGTGGAGGCGGCTCTCCCCGCGCGTCCCCGATGAGGTGTTTTTATGCCCGAGCTTTTATCCCCAGCAGGGAATTTTGAAAAGCTGAAGGCGGCGATCCGCTACGGAGCCGACGCCGTTTATCTGGCGGGGCGCTCCTTTGGAATGCGCTCGGCCGCCGACAATTTCACCGTGGAGGAGCTTCACGAGGCGGTGGACTATGTTCACGCTCGCGGAAGGAAGCTTTATCTCACGGTGAACACCATGCCGCATCAGGATGAATACGCCGAGCTGCGGGAATTTCTCCGCTCCCTGAGGGATTGCCCCATCGATGCCATGATCGTTGCCGATTTGGGCACGTTGGCCACGGTGAAGGAGATCCTGCCCGATATGGAGATCCATATCTCCACACAGGCCAGCATCGTATCCTCGGCGGCCGCTCGTGCCTATGCGGCTTTGGGGGCCAAGCGCGTGGTGCTGGCAAGAGAGCTGACCATGAAGGAGATCCTGGCCATTCGCAAGGATCTGGATCCCTCCATTGAGATCGAGACCTTTATTCACGGCTCCATGTGCATTTCCTATAGCGGCAGATGCCTGCTGGCCAACGCCATCAACGGCCGAGACGGCAACCGCGGCACCTGCACCCAGCCCTGCCGCTGGAATTACGCTCTGGTGGAGGAGAAGCGTCCCGATATGCCGCTTCCCATCGAGCAGAGCGATCTCGGCACCTTCATTCTTTCCTCCAAGGATATGTGCATGATCGAGCATATCCCCGAATTGATGGAGAGCGGTATTGCCTCCTTCAAGATCGAGGGCAGAATGAAGAGTGCCTACTACACGGCCGTGGTCACCAACGCCTATCGGATGGCCATGGATGCCTATGTTCGAGATCCTCAAGGCTATCGCTTTGATCCCGCATGGCTCTCCGAGCTGGAAAGCGTTTCCCATCGGGAATACGGCACGGGCTTCTTCTTCGATCATCCCATGGAGAATCCCCAGCTGGTGAGTGCCTGCGGCTACATCCGCGAGAAGGCGTATTTCTCAACGGCCACGGAGGCGGTGGAGGAGGAGCTGGCGGCCATCAATGCCAAGGGCGTGGTGACCGAAACCGAGCAGGGAAGGCTTTGCCGCTTCCTGCAGAAAAACAAGGTGAGCGTTGGCGAGGAGGCCGAGCTGATCTCTCCCGGGCAGATCGGAAGAGGCTTCACCGTTTCCGAGCTCTACGGCCCCGACGGCGAGGCGCTGGAATCGGCGCCGCATCCCTCTATGATCTATTGGTGCCGCGTTCCCTTTGCGGTGAAGGAGGGCGATATCCTTCGGGCCGCCACGGGAAGGGGACTGGATCTTCGTGCCAAGGATCGCCTGAAAGGAGTGCCCCATGATTGTGGTTGAATTTCTCAAAGCGCTGCTCTACGGCATCGTAGAAGGAATCACCGAGTGGCTTCCCGTGAGCTCCACGGGGCATCTGATCCTGCTGGGAGAATGGCTGCCCTTCCGCTTTTCGGAGGACGCAACGCTTTTGGCGGAATTCTCGGAAATGTTCGACGTGGTGATCCAGCTGGGAGCGATCCTGGCGGTGGTGGTACTGTTTCGCAGAAAGCTATGGCCCTTTTATCGGGGCGTGGCGGAAAGCGCCCGCAAGGAAACGTGGACGCTTTGGTTCAAGATCGCGGTGGCGGCTCTGCCGGCGGCCGTGGTGGGCGTGCTGGGCGACAAGCTTCTGGAGGAGGTAACGGGAAAGAGCATCGACGGATGGCTCTACAACGCGCAGGTGGTGGCGGTGGCGCTCATCGTCTACGGCGTAGCCTTTCTGCTCATCGAGCGGTTGAAAAGACCCGATGGGCTTCGCACCGAGACCACCGCGGCGATCACCTTCCGTCAGGCCTTCCTGATCGGATTATTTCAGGTGCTGGCATTGGTGCCGGGCACCTCGAGAAGCGGCTCCACCATTTTGGGAGCCATGCTGCTGGGGCTCTCCCGTCCCGCGGCGGCGGAATTCACCTTTGTGTTGGCCATCCCCGTGATGGTGGGGGCAGGCGGGATCAAGGCGCTGGGCTTTTTGTCCTACGTGGCAGAGAGCGGCGTGGCGGTTCCTGCCGTGGCGTGGGGGGCACTTGCCATTGCCTTCGTTGCCTCCTTTGCGGTGTCGCTGATGGCGATCCGCTTCCTGATGGACTTTGTGAAAAGGCACAGCTTCATCCCCTTCGGGATCTATCGCATCCTGCTGGGCGTATTCGTGCTGCTCTACTTTTTGGTGATCCGATAACATGACGAATGAAAGACTTGAGATCCCGTATCCCGTGATCGTGGAAGGAAAGTACGATCGGCTTCGATTGGAAAGCGTGATCCGCGCGCAGATCCTCACCACCGACGGCTTCGGGCTGTTCAATCATGCCGAAAAGACCACCCTCTTTCGGGCGTTGGCTCAAAAAAGCCCGCTGATCGTGCTCACCGATAGCGACGGCGCAGGCAAGGTGATCCGTGCAAGGATCACCTCCTGCATCTCCCCCGATCGGCTGATCCATTTGTACGTTCCTCGGGTGGAGGGGATGGAAAAGAGAAAAAAAGCACCCTCCGCCGAAGGGATCCTTGGCGTGGAGGGAATGGAAAGGGAGCTGCTTCGCGAGTTGTTCGCTCCGTACGTCAACGGCGAGAGAAGCGAGCGACTGGCGGATAATCCGCTCTCTAAAACTGATTTTTATATCGACGGTCTCACGGGAGGCCCCGACAGTCGGCAGAAAAGAGATGCCTTTGCGAGAGGACTCGGTCTTCCCGAGGGCATGACTCCCAATGCGCTGCTGGCCGCCGTGAAAATGCTCTGCACCTATGAGGAATATCTCGCGCTGGTGGGCAGAGAACGCATCGAACCTTAAAAAAGGAGGAAACGAAAATGGGAATTATCAAGGCATTTAACAACGCCGTTGGCGGCACGCTGGGCGATCAATGGCAGGAGGTGCTGGAGGCCGACCGCATGGAGGGCACCACGCTTTTCACCAAGGGCGTGGCGGTTCGCAAGGATCGCAGAAACAACAATCGTCGCGGTAATAGCGATATCATCACCGACGGCTCCGTGATCCACGTGTATCCCAACCAGTTTATGCTGCTGGTGGACGGCGGCAGGATCGTGGACTACACCGCCGAGGAGGGCTACTACATTGTGAAAAATGACTCCCAGCCCTCGCTCTTCGGCGGAAAATTCGGCGCAGTTCTGAAGGATGCCTTCAATCGCATCCGCTTTTCGGGCACGCCCTCCGGCAAGCAGCAGGTCTTCTTTGTGAACCTGCAGGAGATCAAGGGGATCCGCTTCGGAACGCCCTCGCCCATCAACTATTTCGACAATTTCTATAACAGCGAACTGTTTCTGCGCGCTCACGGAACCTATTCCATCCGCATCACCGATCCCATCAAGTTTTATTCCGTGGTGATCCCGAAGAGTGAGGTGCGCGTGGAGATCGAAGACGTGAACGAGCAGTATCTTTCGGAATTTCTGGAGGCTCTGCAGGCATCGGTGAATCAGATGTCGGTGGACGGCATTCGCATCTCGCAGATCCTCTCGCAGGCCCCTGCCGTTTCCCGCTATCTGGCCAACGCACTGGACGAGAGCTGGAAGGAGCTTCGCGGCTTTGAGGTGGTCTCCGTTGGTATCAAGGGCATCAGCTACGATGAGGAGTCGCAGAAGCTGATCAATATGCGCAATCAGGGCGCTATGCTGGGCGACGCCGCCGTGCGCGAGGGCTACGTGCAGAGTGCCGTTGCCAGAGGAATTGAAAACGCCGGCAGCAATGCCAACGGCTCGGCGCAAGCCTTTATGGGCGTAGGCATGGGTATGAACGCGGGAGGCGGCT